>NZ_CP058988.1:3328453-3631040 GCF_019278565.1 Cellulophaga sp. HaHa_2_95
ATCATCACCATAAACTGAGATAAGGCTTTTAAAAAATATTCCATAGTAACTTCACCATCTACAAAAGCTTCCGAAAATAACTGTTGATACTCGATGTCTGCAGCTAATTTAGCAAGGACATTTGTCATCGTTTCATCCATTTCTACTGCATTGGTAATTGGAGCTATAGGAAAGAGATCTAAATGATCTATGGCACCGTCCCACATAAAATGCGACATATATGCCATATTTTGTATGGAAGGTGTATTCCTTGTGCCCTCTAGATCATCTACTCCGTGACTAAATTGGTGTCCGTGATGCGTAAAAGCCGAATTCTGTTCATGACAAAATCCACAAGAAATATAGCCTACTCGTGACAGGTTTCCATCATAGAACAATTTCTTACCTAATTCAAACCCTATTTCCGTAGGTGGGTTTGCTTCTAAGTCATACACTAATGCTGGAAAATTACTAGGCTGCTCAAAAACTAAAGCCTCGTTGACGGCAACATATTCGGCATCATTTGAACAAGAAAGAATCAGGAGCAAACTAAAAAAAATAAGTATTTTTTTCATTGATATGCTATTAATACCTGCAATACAAGAACCGTATTGCAGGTAATTTATATGTTTTCTTAATGTCCGTTTCCGTTATGTACATGATCCACAGCAAACATCTCTGAAGCATTCACAGCTACTAACGGTGCTTTTTCTGCATCCGTCATTAAAATTGCTTTTTCGGATAACTTAAGATTATTGGTCGCCACTAAAATTTTCGAGGCATCTATTTTCAAATGAATGTTAGCGTCCATTTCATCACTTACCATTACAGTAGTTGGTAAAGCTAGACTAACTTCCTCATAATTTACCAAATCTCCAATTCTACCTAAATGAACTTTAAAATCGGTTTCTTCTGTAACCGTTTCAGAAGTAAAAGTACCTTCATAATTGATATACTTGTAGCCAGCCGTCCATGACCATGTTAAATTATGTTCTTCTGCACGGGTCCATAAATCTCCCTGGCCCTCGCCGCCTTGTTGGTATTTCTCATCATCTATACCTACACCAAATTTTAGGGTAGTATATTCTCCTGCAGGAATATTAGGTAAAGCGATATCTTCTAAATCTGCCTCTTGACTGATGATAAAATAACTATCATCTTTAGGAAAAACATATTCGTTTCCATCAACGTCTATTAAGCTAAAATTACTCACAATGTAGCTTAGGCGGGTTACCGTAAGTACTTCTCCATTAGTGTTTGCTGCATTCGTAGTTCCTAAAATTAGATCGTTCCCTGCGTATCCATTGTCAAAAGTTACCGAAACCTCTCCAGTTCCTGTTAATGTCATCGCATCATCATCGTCATTATCACAAGAAATAGCAAGTATAGAAATCAGTGCCAGTAAGGCTATTTTAAAATTTTTCATTTAATTATTTATTAAGAATATTGTGTAGGTGCGTATGGCGCTTATAGCGCTAACACCTCGTTTTTTAAGTATTAAAAAGTTTGAGTTTTAAATAAAACTAAGAAATAGAAAAGATTACAGCATATAACAATCCGTGCAGCAAAAAAAGCCAAAATGTGGATTCTCCTGTTGTTTGAATAAAAATGCTATCGTTATACTTCTATTAAAAAATACTACGCAATAGGTGGCTTAATAAGGTTGTTGTAGAAATTAAATGAATATAAGGTTTCGCTATACATCATAGGTAAAACTATATATTCCGTTGTATTAGAAGCTGCATTAAAATCTGCAGTATACGTTGAAAAATAGACTAAAGAAAAAGCATTTTCAATAGGTGTTTTTTTATTTGCATCATTCGCTTTAGATTCCTCCGCTAATTTTGTCATTAAATAACATTTTCCATTACAGTTTAGTTCTGGTTTTTCTTTATTAATACAAAGTACTTCAGAAATATAATCATAATTAAAAACATACTCCATTAACGGGAAAGTAGGTTTTAAGCAAATAAGAATTGCTATTATGATTAAACTGTGTTTCATCCTGCAAATATATGTTTGAAATAATTCTTCTCTAAATAATAAATCTTAATTTTTAGAATATTTTTAAGAAAATAAGCGAAACCTACAAATATATAAGCGACTTGAGATCAAGAACAGGTAAAGATTACACAGCCCTATAGCTATTATCTTTTAATTTTGTACAAAACCGATCAGAAATATTTCTGCTTGCATAACGTATATTATGAAATCCCTTTCATCGTCAAAAAGGTAGTAACCCATACAATTAGCGAAGAGAAAAAGATACCAATAGTATTGGCTAAAAAAGCTTTTTTCTTTTCTATTTTAAATAGGTATGTAGCTATGCTACCAGCATAAACACCAGTTCCTGGCACGGGTAACATTACAAAAAATATGAGGCCCCAAAAACCGTATTTAATAATTTTATCACCAGAGCCCACTTTTGCCTTTCTAGCAACATAGATAGCTGATTTTTTATAAAATTTCCAACGTAGAAAGTAAATATTGATTTTATCTAAAAAAAACATCATCAGTGGAAATACAAGAACATTGGCAGAAAAACAAAGTAAAAAAACTAAATAAATATTTAACCCTCTTAGCATGCCAAAAGGAATACCAACTTTAGCTTCTCCGAAAGGAGAAATACTCCATAGCATGGCAATAATATAATCTATGATCACTTTTTTTTCGCAAAAATAAGGTTAGATAATGTACTAAGTTGTAATAAAATCATAAAATAATTTTAAAAGTAGTTCGTGCGTGGATTTTTCTTAATATATAAGGTATTTTTGTACTCTAATTTGCATGCATGTTTCATATTTTTCAAAAGAAAAAATTTTTAGTTGATCTGCTTAATGGTTTTGTTGATATTCATAATCATATTCTTCCTGGAATTGATGATGGTGCAAAAACGGTAGAAGATTCCATGAATTTGATTTATGAATTCAAGCAATTGGGTGTTCATAAATTTGTGGCTACGCCTCATATAATGGACAATTATTATCCAAATAATTCTAAAACTATTTCTCAGGCATTGGCGCTTTTAAAAAATGAGTTGATGAAAAAAGGAATGACTCAAATTTCAATTGATGCTGCTGCGGAACATATGATTGATGCTAATTTTGATCACTTGTTAGAGCGTTCTGAGGTCATGCCTATTCGCAATGAATATTTATTGGTTGAGATGTCTTATTTACAAGCTTCTATTAACTTTGAAGATGCCATTCAAAAAATAGGTACTTCACAATATTTTCCTATACTAGCGCATCCAGAACGTTACAATTACCTGCATAAGACTAAAAAATATGCACAGTACAAACAAATGGGTATCCTATTTCAATTAAATATGTTGTCCCTAGGGGGCTATTATGGTGATTCTGTAAAGAAATGTGCTTATCAACTATTGGAAAATAATCAAATTGATTTTATCGCTTCAGACGTCCATAGACTTCAGCATATAGGTGAACTTAAGAAAATTCAACTCAATCAAAAAACAATTGATTATTTACTTCCAATATTAGATAGAACAGTAAATCATTTTAGTTAAGCCCAAAATTTCCACCATTTCTTTTCTTCAGCGGAATACCCATATCCGTATTTACCACCATAGCCTAAGTCAGAATTTTTAACATCATTCACGACAAATGATAAGTTCTTCAGTTTTCCTTCAGCTTGTAATTTTAATGGAAATTGAATGACGCTATTTTCAGTAACTCCTGCTCTCGTTACGTATAAAATATGATTTGCATACTCACTGATGATTAAAGTATCAGAAACAACCATTAAAGGTGCTGTATCTACAATTACGTAATCATATAAACTACTCATTTCTTGCAACAAGCCTTCAATTCTATCACTCATTAAAAGTTCTGCGGGATTTGCTGGTATTTTTCCAGAATAAATTATATCTATCGTATTTGTATTCACTAAGAGCGAATTGATAATCTCTTTAGGAGAGATATTATCGTCTTTTAAATATTCTGTTAATCCTATATTATTTTTCTCATTAGAAGCGTATTTCAGCTTATCTACATTTTTTTGATTGTCATTAAAGAAGTTTCCAATTTTAGGGTTTCTAATATCAGCTCCTATTAACAACACTTTCTTATTGGTATTTGCCAAAATCATGGATAAATTGGATGACAAAAACGTTTTACCTTCCCCTGAAACACTCGAAGTAACGTAAATGATGTTTCCTTTTTCGTCTCCTACCTTGTTGTTTTTAATCAAATAATCTAAGTTGGTCCTTAAGATTCGTAGTGATTCTGCCAATACAGATCTGTCATCATTTAAAACCATTTTAGAATCACTTCTAGATATTTTAGGAAGTTCTGCTAAAACAGCATTATTAACAGTGATTTTCTCTAATTGTATTTTATTCGAAATTTTATTATCTAATAAATCTACTGCATAAATAAATGAAAATGGGACTAATAAACCCAAGATAAAAGAGGCTAAGAATATAATGGGCTTTTTAGGAGACACAGGATCATTGCTTGTATTATAGGCCCATTCAATAATTTTGGATTTAGGAGTTGCTGACGCAAAAGTAATTTGTGATTCTTCTCGTTTTTGCAATAAATACAAATACAAAGATTCTGTAGTTTGCTGCTTTCTGGTAATATCTCTTAAGGCTCTTTCATTACGAGGGGCTGAATATATTTTTGAATTAATTACAGACCGTTGGCTACTTAAACTGTTTACCTGTAAACCCAGGTTATTAGTCATACCACTTAAACTAGATTGCATGGTACGCTTAAGCCCTGCTAATTCCTGGTCTAAGTTTACAATAATTGGATTTTTCTCATTAGAACTTTTCAATAAGCGCTTACGCTCTAAAACAAGTTCATTGTATTTATTGGTCGTATTCGCAATGGAAGGATCCGATAGTCCAATATTGGTTGGCAAAATATCATAACCGCTCTGCGTATCAACAATCTCCTTCATGGAGGAAGCCATTTGCAATTGGGTGGTCATATTCTGAAGTTCTTGCTCGTTTGCAGCGCCAACATTTAAATTAATATTAGCTTCCGATGCAATATCTGTTAAGCCCTTATCAGTTTTAAAGTCTTGCGCATTTTGATCTACAGATGCTAGATTATCGTAGATACTTGTGATCCTATCGTTGATGAAGTCAGAAGTTCTATCCGCTATTTCCTTTTTATCTGCAACTGCATTTTCATTATAGATAATGACTAAGGTATTCAAAAAATCACGTGCCTTTTCTTGAACAGCATCAGATAGCGATAAGTTAATAATATTAGATTTATCATCTGCAGGCGAAATTAAAATCTTTTTTTGATAGTCTATAACTACGCTTTCTAAAGGGTTAATTTCAACTCTCAATTGTTTTCCTATATACTTATTAAAGAATGGTGCATTTGGTGTTATAATTAAATCTCCTAATTCTGATGGGATATTTTTACCAAAAGAATATGTTTTAGAACCATTACCTTCATTTTCAATAAGCGAAAATTCATGATCATTTTTAATAGTTATCAATAAATTCAATTTTGCATTATACAAAAGCGAATCTGCCCCAATAAAATTTAACTTCAGGGGTTCGTTTTTATAGATCTCAGAATCTTTTATGGTTCCTTTTACCATAAAAGAAGTATTCAACCCTAATTTTAAAACAACATCTGTAATATTGGATCTAGATTTTATAATCTCTATTTCATCTTCAATGTTATTTTTACTTCCCGAGAAAAGATCTAAATCTTGGAACACATCCATAGAAGATCCGGCCTGATCATCCTCTAATATCTGAATTTTACTTTGTGCAGCATACTGCGGTACAGAATACCTGATAAAAAAGAAGGCACAAACTAATGAAATTATAACGCAAAATAAAAACCAGTACCAGTTTTTACTGTACTGCTTTATGATTTCATTTAAATCGGAATTCTCCATTGAGATTAAATAATTAGAATTTATATAACTAAAATATTACTACAAAAAATTTAATTACGCGTCAGTAATAACACTGTAGAAGTTAATAGCACTGAAGCAATTGAGATAGCGATAGTGGCTCTGTTATCTAAAGCAGAAGAAGTAATTGCAGACTTGTTAGGCTCCACATAAACCACATCGTTTTGCGTTAAATAAAACACAGGAGATTTCATAGCTTCTTTGCTTGTTAAATCTATTCTATGGTGAACAAAGGTACCATTGAACTCGCGAATTACTAAAATGTTCTCACGCATACCCTTTATATTTAAGTCACCCGCTAAACCAATAGCCTCTAATATGGTAATTTGTTCTCCATTTACAGGGTAGGTGCCTGGTCTATTTACCTGTCCTAAGATGGAGATAGAAAAGTTCTGTAATCTAATATTGATAATTGGATCTTTCAGGTAATCTGATAATTTCCCTTTTAATAGTTCTCTTAATTCATCAGAAGATAATCCTGAAATTTTTATTTGGCCAATTACAGGAAAATCTATATTACCATTTTGATCTACCAAATAGTCTACTTGTTGTGGTACTCCACTACCTATTCCTCCAGTAGATCCACCTCTAAATAAGTTAAAAGGAGCACTCGCTTCTGGGTTTAATGTAGAAATAAAAATACTCACAACATCATCTACCTTAAACTTCGGTACAAATTGTGTTTCATCAATAAGCGTTTCGTAATCACTGATGTCTTGAAAGTACACAACATCTTTTTTAGAACCGCAAGAGGATAACAGTAAAGTGGCTGCACACAATACTAAGGTTAATTTCATTTTTAAGGTAGTGTTTAACATGTTCTCGATTATTAGTATTTAATTGTTTTAATATAAGTATCTCTAAGACTGTAATACGTTTTTCTCTAAACTAGACGCATCAGTACCATTTTTTGTTTTCTCTTCTATTTCGTCATCGACCTTACAAAGGTCAGAATTTTTAGAAATAAATTCTGGCACAATTTCTTTCATTAAACGAACAACATCTGCGTCAAAAAACATATTAGAGACGCAAAGTTGATTAATATTTGAACGAACCGTAGCATAATCTAGTTCTCTTACTTTTCCGATCATAATTTTCTTATGGTAAGTAGGTAAGGTATTTTCTCCGTTCGCTAAAAGTTCTTCATACAACTTCTCTCCAGGACGTAATCCCGTCACTTTAATATCAATATCCTCCGGATATTTTAGTCCCGAAAGCTTAATCATATTCTTCGCCAAATCAAATATTTTAACAGATTCTCCCATATCAAAGATGAAAATTTCTCCTCCCGAACCCATAGAACCTGCTTCTAAAACTAATTGTGAGGCTTCAGGAATAGTCATAAAAAACCGGGTAACATCCTCATGTGTAACGGTTAATGGCCCTCCGTTTTCAATTTGCTTTTTAAATAACGGAATAACAGAACCGTTAGACCCTAATACATTACCAAAACGTGTTGTAATAAATTTAGTCTTGTTTAATTGCTGCATACAGCTAATGTACATTTCTGCAATTCGCTTAGTAGCGCCCATAACATTTGTGGGGTTCACCGCCTTATCTGTCGATACAAATACAAATTTATCCGCATTGTAGTGCGCAGATAAATCACATAACACTTTAGTCCCTGCTACATTAATCTTAATGGCTTCATAGGCATTGTATTCCATTAGCGGCACATGCTTGTAGGCTGCCGCATGAAAAACAATGTTAGGGGTGTGTTCCTGAAAAATAGTATTCATTCTATTTTTATCTCGTACATCACCAACAATAGGAATAAAATTATGAAACCCATTTTGCTTTAACTCTTGTTGTAAATCATACAAAGCAGACTCTGCTTGATCAATAACAATTAAAGTTTTGTAGTTATAGGTACACACCTGCCTCACAATTTCACTTCCAATAGATCCGGCGCCACCGGTAACTAAAACCGTTTTATTTTTTAACTCTTCGGCTATATTAGAATTTTTTATATCAATAGTCGCCCTATCTAGAAGATCTTCAATTTGTACTTGTTTAATTTGAGATAATTTCAGTTCCCCATTGATCCAATCTTCAACCGCAGGAACAATCTTAACCAAAACAGGATAGTCCACCAAACTTTCTACTAAAACGCGTAACTTTTTGTGATCTATATTTTGGATAGAAAAAATAACTTCAGAAATGTCTTTCTTTAAGATAAATCCCTCCGTTAAGGCACTAGGATTATACACTTGAACTCCATTAATATGCTTTCCTACCTTTTGTTCATCCTTATCTATATACCCAACAACCTTTACCTTACTATTAGAAGTATTAGTCAAAGCATTATAGGTTAAGATGCCAGATTGACCGGCACCATATATTAAAACATTTTTTGAGCTACTATTGTAATTATTCATTACAATATTAAAATACAAGGCTTTAAATACATAACGCGAAGCTGTTAATGCTATAAAACTTATCAAACTATGAATAATGATGATGGTCAAAGGAACCGTAAAACCATTAAGAAAATCATATTCCCTATTAGTTACTACCAATACTATGGTAATAATACTCATCAAACAAATAGCATTAAAAATGTTATACACATCTCTCACACCCGTATGCCGTACTACTCCTTTATAGGATCCAATAATAAAAAAGGAAACTAAAGAAATTAAGGCAACGAAAGGCAATTGAACAAATAGCTTATTAATATCAAAATTCATCGTTAGATTGAATAAAATAAAATACGCTAATACAAAGGAAAATGATACTAAAACAACGTCAACAACAAGTACAAGCCATTTTGAGGCATATCTTGTCGCACTGTGGGTAATATAATTTTTAATCATACTATAAATTTTTAATTAAATCTATAACTCTTTCTAAATCTTTTTGAGTTAAGTTTGAACCACTTGGCAAACATAAGCCACGTTCAAATAAATCTTCGGAAGTACCATTAACGAATGATATGCAGTCGGAAAAAACAGGCTGTAAATGCATTGGTTTCCATAAAGGTCTTGATTCTATATTATGGTCTAACAACAATAGTCTTAATTTTTCTCTGTGTGCAAACGAAGACGTTAAAATACATGACAACCACCGATTAGAAAAGTAGCCCTTAGGCTCTACTAAAAACTCAATTCCCTTAATATCTGATAAGGAATCAAAATAAAACTGATGATTAGCTCTTCTGGCTGATACACGATCATCAATCACCTCCATTTGCCCTCGCCCAATACCTGCTAAAATATTACTCATTCTATAATTATAGCCTATCTGCGAATGTTGATAATGTGGCGCTTCATCCCTTGCCTGAGTCGCTAAAAAAATTGCTTTTTTTCTATAGGCACTATTTCTAGAGACTAGCGCACCTCCGCCAGAAGTGGTAATAATTTTATTACCATTGAACGATAATATCCCTATATCACCAAAACTACTACATTTAATGCCATTATAGGTACTTCCTAGTGCTTCCGCACTATCTTCCACTACAGGAATATTATATTTTTCTGAAATTGCTTTAATCTCATTAATTTTATAAGGCATCCCATATAAATGAACAGCAACTATCGCTTTAGGCTTTTTCCCTTTTTGGATGCGATCATTAATCGCCTCTTCCAATAATACAGGACATAAATTCCAAGTATCTCTTTCACTATCCACAAAAACAGGATTGGCCCCCAAGTACTTAATTGGATTAGCAGATGCCGAAAATGTTAAACTTTGACATAATACTTCATCTCCCTTACCAACTCCTAAAATCTCCAAAGCCAAATGTATGGCTCCCGTACCAGAAGTAAGTACAGCAATATGCGTGTAATTACCTATATATGATTCCAGAGAATATTCAAAGGCATCAACATTAGAGCCCAAAGGTGCTACCCAATTGGTGTCAAATGCTTCTTGAACATATTTCTGCTCATTACCTCCCATATGAGGAGAAGAAAGCCAAATTTTAGGTTTTGTATTCAAAAAATAAATTAAATGATTAACTAAACTATTACCGCAAAACTAAGCATTGTTTTTAATTTAAAAACATTAGCACTTCTTATTTCGATTAAGCCTACATATAATCGATTAACTACCCATAAAAACAAACCATTAATATATGTAATTATTTAAATTCAACTTATCTAGTATTATTGTATTTAATCTAGTAAAAACTAAATACCTTAAAAATTATTTGCAATATTTGCACATTATTACTTTATTTATTCGTTATGAATCATTTCATACAATAACGCCTTTCTAATTTAAAAAATAATCACACTCTTATTTTAGAGTAATAAAATATAGTATTTACATAGATAAACTTAAATTTCAAAATGAAAGAAATCACAAAAATATGTTGTATCGGCGCAGGTTACGTTGGTGGTCCAACCATGTCCGTAATCGCTAAAAAATGCCCACATATTCAAGTAACAGTTGTTGATATCAATGCAGATAGAATTGCGCAATGGAACGAGGCTGACTTAGACAAGCTTCCTATTTACGAGCCAGGATTAAAAGAAATTGTTGCTGCAACTAGAAATAAAAACCTTTTCTTCTCTACGGAAGTAGATAAGGCTATAGATGAAGCTGATGTAATTTTTATCTCGGTAAATACCCCTACTAAAACCTACGGAAAAGGAAAAGGACAAGCGGCAGATTTAAAATTCATTGAACTTTGTGCTAGAAATATTGCCAAAGTTGCTACGAATGATAAAATAGTTGTAGAAAAATCTACCTTACCAGTAAGAACGGCAGGAGCTATAAAAAATATTCTGGACAACACGGGCAACGGTGTTAACTTTGAAATTCTTTCTAATCCAGAATTTTTAGCAGAAGGTACTGCCATTCAAGATTTATTACATGCAGATCGTGTTTTAATTGGTGGTGATGAAACTCCTACAGGTCAAAAAGCAAAAGATTTATTGAGTCAAGTATACGAAAACTGGTTACCTAAAGAACGTATTTTACAAACTAACGTTTGGTCTTCAGAACTTTCAAAATTAGTAGCAAATGCTTTTTTAGCGCAGCGTGTATCCTCTATCAACTCTATTTCTGCACTCTGTGAGAAAACAGATGCCAATGTGGAAGAAGTAGCCAGAGCTATCGGTTATGATTCTAGAATTGGTTCTAAATTCTTAAGCTCTTCCGTAGGCTTTGGTGGTTCTTGTTTTCAAAAAGATATACTAAATTTAGTATATATCTCTCAAAGTTTGGGTTTGCAAGAAGTAGCTGATTACTGGGAACAAGTAATCATTATGAATGATTACCAAAAGAGAAGATTTGCAGATAATATTATCAGTACCCTATACAATACCGTATCGGGAAAGAAAATAGTTTTCTTTGGATGGGCTTTTAAAAAAGACACCAACGATACTAGAGAATCTGCCGCTATTTATGTAGCTGATGCTTTGTTGGAAGAAAGAGCCGAATTGAGTGTTTTTGATCCTCAAGTAAAAGAGCAAACAATATTTAGAGATTTAGATTATTTAAATACACGTACTCCAGAAGAGAATAAAAAGCTAGTGACGGTAGTAGATGATCCTATGGATCAAGTAGAAAATGCTCATGCGATTGCAGTATTAACAGAGTGGGATGAATTTAAAACCTACGACTGGCAAAAAATCTATGACAAAATGCTAAAACCTGCCTTTATTTTTGATGGCAGACGTCTTTTAGATAAAGCACAGATGGAAAAAATTGGCTTTAACTATTACAGAATAGGCCAGGTTTAAGTTCCGTTATGAAAAAAGCTTAATATTAAAACCGTGATTAAATTTGATTCTCAAATTTGATCACGGTTTTTTTTTGCACCAATGTCAGTTCGAGTGATTACTACGTAGTGCAACAAAGTAAAAATTGTATCAAACACTCTTAGAAACATGAATACTTCTCAATACTAATTTGAAGTGACAATAGTATTCAAAAAAATAACACTACAATGTCAGTTCGAGTAATTTTTACGTAGTGCAACGAAGGAAAATTGTATCGAGAGCTTTTTACTAAGAAGAAGTTCAAGTTCAAGAATCAAGTTCAATATAAAAGTAAACAAACCAAAATGTCAGTTCGAGTGATTTTTACGAAGTGAAAATTGTATCGAGAACTTTTAGAAATACGAATACTTCTCGATACTAATTTAAAGCATTAAAAAACGCTTAAAATTCACTCGAAGTGACAATAGTATTAAAAATAAAAGCAAAAACACTTCGATGTCAGTTCGAGTGATTTTTACGAAGTGTAACGAAGTAAAAATTGTATCGAGAGCTTTTTACTAAGAAGAAGTTCAAGTTCAAGAATCAAGTTCAATATAAAAGTAAACAAACCAAAATGTCAGTTCGAGTGATTTTTACGAAGTGAAAATTGTATCGAGAACTTTTAAAAACATGAATACTTCTCGATACTAATTAAAGGCAAAAAATTTGCTTTAAATTCACCCGAAGTGACAACCGTATTCAAAATAAAAATAAAATACCTACAAAACGAATCCACTCATCTTCACAAGCAGTATCTAATGTGCTATTTCAGTACAAATCAGTACTACAAAAAATAGAATCTATAAAACTTAACAATAGATTGATTACTTTTATATTTTAAAATAAAAAGCATAATTACCCCACAACAATAAGATTATTATGAAAGTACTCGTAACAGGAGCTGCCGGTTTTATAGGATTCCATACCGCACAAAAATTATTAGCAAACGGACACGATGTTGTTGGTTTAGATAACATCAATGATTATTATGATGTTAATCTAAAATTCGCACGTTTAAATGAGCTTGGCGTTTCTAAGGAAAGTGCTACTTCATTTAACAAAATTACAGAGAGCACTACGTTTAAAGCACGTTATAAGTTTATTCGCTTAAATATTGAAGATCGCGAAAACCTACCTACACTCTTCGCTGAAGAGAAGTTTGATATTGTTTGTAATTTAGCAGCGCAGGCTGGAGTACGTTATAGTATTGAAAACCCTGAAACCTATATTGACAGTAATATTGTTGGTTATTTAAATATCCTAGAATGCTGTAGACATCATGGTGTAAAGCATTTAGTCTATGCGAGTAGTTCTAGCGTTTACGGCCTAAATAAAGAAATTCCGTTTAAGACTTCTGATACCGTTGATCATCCTATAAGTTTATATGCTGCCAGTAAAAAAGCAAATGAGCTTATGGCACACACATATAGTCACCTATATGGATTTGCAACCACTGGCTTGCGCTTTTTCACCGTTTATGGCCCGTGGGGAAGACCAGACATGGCTCTTTTCTTATTTACAGAAGCGATCAGTAAAAACCAACCTATAAAAGTTTTTAATCATGGAAACATGGAGCGAGATTTTACGTATGTAGATGACATAGTTGAAGGAGTTTTTAGAATCATTGAAAAAGACACCAAAGAAAGAATCGCAAATAATGAAGGGTATAAAATTTACAATATCGGAAATAATGATAGTGTAAAGTTAACCGACTTTATTGCCGAAATTGAAAATAATTTATCAAAAAAAGCAGAAAAACAACTACTTCCAATGCAAGCAGGAGACGTAGCTAAAACTTGGGCAAACGTAGATGATCTTATTAAAGATTATAACTACTCCCCTAAAACTACGGTTGCCGAGGGTATAAAGAAATTTATTGATTGGTATAAAGAATTTTACAAGGCTTAATTGCACTAAAAATAACCAGGACCAAACTTTTTTAATCGCTTCGAGTTAAAAAAAATAGTGATAAAGAACACACCAACAAGTCTAAAGATTGGTTTCATCCGTAATTTATGATAGTAGAAATTTTTTCTTTAGATATTAAATTATGAATTCGATAAAAATAGGGGTAATTGGTCTTGGTTATGTTGGCTTACCTTTGGCACGATTATTTGCAACCAAATATGCAGTTGTAGGTTTTGATATCAATCAAAATAGAATTGGTGAATTAAATTCAGGTCATGATACTACATTAGAAGTTGACTCCGAGACGCTCAAGTCGGTACTTAAGTTAAGCTCCAATAATGAAAAAGGTCTATTCTGTTCTGATAAAATAGCCGATTTAAAAGATTGCAGCTATTATATCATTACGGTTCCGACCCCTGTAGACAAAAATAATAGGCCAGATTTGACGCCACTATACAAATCAAGCGAAACTGTAGGTAGCGTGCTAAAAAAGGGGGATGTTGTTATCTATGAATCTACTGTTTTCCCAGGAGCAACAGAAGAAGAGTGTATTCCTGTATTGGAAAAGGTAAGTGGCTTGGTATTTAATATTGATTTTTTTGCAGGCTATTCTCCAGAAAGAATAAATCCAGGGGACAAAGAACATACGGTTGAAAAAATTTTAAAAGTAACCTCAGGGTCTACCCCAGAAATCGGTGTTAAAGTAGATGACTTATACAAATCCGTAATTACAGCGGGTACGCACTTAGCCCCAACTATCAAGGTAGCCGAAGCAGCTAAAGTAATCGAAAACTCACAACGTGATATAAATATTGCTTTTGTTAATGAATTGGCAAAGATTTTTAATTTAATGAATATTGATACGCATGCTGTCTTAGAAGCTGCGGGTACCAAATGGAATTTCCTCCCATTTAAACCAGGCTTGGTAGGCGGCCATTGCATAGGCGTAGACCCGTATTATTTAGCTCAAAAAGCGCAAGAATACGGCTATCATCCAGAGATCATATTAGCAGGACGAAGACTTAATGACAGTATGGGCAATTATGTGGCTTCTGAAGTAATTAAGTTAATGCTTAAGAATGATTTGAAGATAAAAAATGCTAAAATTTTAGTTTTAGGCATTACCTTTAAAGAGAATTGTCCTGATGTACGTAATACAAAGGCCGTAGATGTTATTACCAATTTAAAAGAATACGGAATAAGTACTACAGTATATGACCCTTGGGCTTCTCCTGAAGAAGTTCTGCATGAATACAAATTAGAAACTACGAAAATCACGCCTACAGAAAAATTTAGCGCAATTGTATTAACCGTAGCACATAAAGAATACGAAAATCTAAATTTAGAAAATTTATTAGCCGAAAATGGAGTAATATATGATGTAAAAGGTTTTTTGACTAAAAACGTAAATGGCCGTTTATAAAACGACTATTTGTAATGACAAAATTGAATTTAGCAATTTTTTTCTCTTTTTTTTTAATCAATTTAGCTAATATTAATTAATTTTTTGAAAAAAAACTAAAGAATAAAATATGAGCTTAAAAAATGTGTATTTCTTTTATAATAAGTCAATCTAATCCTTACAAAATTGAAAACAACACACTGCTTCTTAAGGACATAAAATATGAAGTAATAGTATTATCGAATAGATTTGAAAGTGATTTCTAAATAAGACAATAACACTGAGTTATAATTATCAAAATACAAAAATTCTATTGATATCTTTCAAATCGTAAGAAAATGTCCTTTCAAAAAAACACACGAACAAAAAATTATATTAGAAATCTTATTTAGATCATGAAATTACTGCTTGCTTCTTGGCTTATTTATTAAATCTTTCGCAGATTGGCCAATCCGTTTATGATGGTAGATTATTGCACCTTGATAAATCTAACTATGATTTTAAAAAAACTATAGTGCATTTGAAATATCTTTTTAATAAACATAATATTTTTTTCTAGCTATATTATAATTATATTTTTTAAATTCAAGAAGCACCTTAAAGAAAAAAAGCACATTTTAAACGAAAAAAAGCTCTAAATCAATAGAAAAACATGAATTTTGGAGTTAGATTTTTTCAAACAAAAAATTGGATGAACATAATAAATTTTAAATTCAAATTAGATTTTCAAATTTTGGCAACAGGAATAACTAGATTTATTGACAAAAACAAATGTAAGTAATCGTTGTTAGCTACTATTTTAAATTTATTTAAATGGTACTATCTATTTATAATTCCTTTAAATTTTCACTGGTGTTACTCTAAATAAACCACAGATCAATCACTAATTTGTTTTCATAAAAACCCCCTAAAATCAATAAAAAATGAAATTTAATAAAGCTCGGGGAACTTATACCAAAACACAAGCAAAATTATCATACAGTAATGATAAATAAACTAAATAATTTATGAAAAAAGGATTAGTTTCAATCATAACCCCAAGCTATAATTCTGAAAAATTTCTAAAATCAACTGCTGAATCAATCTTTGAACAATCTTATGAAAATTGGGAATGGTTAATCGTTGACGATTTTTCTACTGATTCGTCTAGAAATATAATTGAAGAATTAGCAGCAAAGGATGATCGTGTGAAATTCCATTTTATGGAAAGCAATTCTGGCTCTGGAAAAACCCGAAACAAAGCCATTGAAATGGCTAAGGGACAATATATTGCCTTTTTGGACAGCGATGACATTTGGACCAAAACCAAATTAGAAATCCAAATACACTTTATGCAAAAAAATAATTATGCATTTAGCCATACATCCTATGGTTTTATAGATGAAAATGGTAAAATAATTAAACAAACGTATTTAGTCAGCAAAGAGCCCGTAGATTACAAAATGTTATTGAAAAGAACAGAAATAGGTTGTCTTACGGCAGTTTATGATGCCGAAATAATTGGTAAAATGTACATGCCTGATTTAAGAAGAAAACAAGATTATGCATTGTGGCTAGCTATACTCAAAAAAGGATTTAAATCTTACCCAATAGCTAATGAAACTGCCTTTTACAGACAACATTCAAACTCCGTTACAAGCAATAAATTCAAACTAATAGGGAAGCATTGGGTGTTTTTAAAAAAGCAAGAAAATCTTAACGCTATTCAGGCAACCTATTATACTATTTGCTGGGGAATTGGTGGATTCAAAAAATATTATATATAACCCCCCGATATAATAATTAATGAAAAACAAAGAATTATTTATAATAGGTTCAGGCGGTTTAGGTAGAGAACTCCTAGCTATGTTTAAAAATATTAATTTTTTAGACCAATATTCATTTGTTGGCTTTATAGACAACAAGAATCAAAATAAAAGTGTCAAGGGTATCGAAATTGCAGGAAATAGTGAATACCTCAGTAATTATAGTAAAAATTGTGATGTTGTGATAGCTATAGGAAACATATATCACAGAAGAACCCTACTCGAAGAATTACAAAAAAATAAATATATTAATTTTATAACTTTTGTTCATCCCAGAACAATTATTTATGATCCAGAATCAGTAAAAATAGGAAAAGGTTGCATTATAGCCGAGGGAAGTATAATTACAAGTGATGTTTTCATTGATGATTTTTGTTTCATTAACATAGGAGTTAGTATACACCATGATACCGTTATTGGCAAAAACTGCGTATTAATGCCAGGAGTTAGAATTACTGGTGGAGCAAATGTTATTGGAGAAACATATATAGGTAGCAATTATCAAATCTCTGATAAAGTGCAGATTGCTAAAAATTCTATTTTAAAACTAAAAGATAAGTAACGCCCTTTATTTTATATTCGAGCTTATACTAACATGGCTGGCAGCACTACAATACTTCAATAATATTTAATAGAATTAAAATTATAAAAAAATGGATTCTTTATATCTAAACATGTTATTTACTTTATTTATCATTTTCGTTTCTTTTGCTTATTACAAATTAGCGAAAAAATATAATATTACAGATGTGCCTAACGAAAGAAGTTCTCATCAAACAATAACAATTAGAGGTGGTGGCATTATATTTCCTATAGCTATTATTTTCTTTTTCTTAGTATTCGATTTTCAATATCCTTATTTCTTAATAGGTTTAATATTAACAGCTATAATAAGTTTTTTAGATGATATATTTACTTTAAAAAATAGCATAAGAATTGTAGTTCACTTGGTTTCTATAGTATTGATTGTGTATCAAATTGAAATGTCTGGAATGAATCTTATATGGTTTTTACCTTTAGTCTTTTTTGCAACTGGCTTAATTAACATATTCAATTTCATGGACGGTATAAATGGTCTAACTGGTTTATATGCCACAACCGTTATTTCTGCGATGCTGTATGTAAATTACTTTCAAAGCACATTTATTGATAATCATTTCTTATTATTCACCTTAATTTCTCTTCTTGTTTTTTGTTTTTATAATGTAAGAAAAAAGGCGTTATTTTTTGCGGGTGATATCGGGAGTTTATCTATTGGCTTGATTATTCTTTTTTCTCTAGGAACTTTAATAACCAAAACAGAAAATTTCATCTATATATTTTTCATCTTAGTCTATTTATTAGATGGTGGAATAACAATACTCGAGCGATTTTTTATTCATAAGGAAAATATATTTAAGCCTCACAAAAAACATTTATACCAACTATTAGTTGACAAAAAAGGATTCTCACACCTCAAAACAGCTGGATGTTTTGCAATATCTCAAGCGGTTATGTCGGCATCTGTAATTTACTTTAACTCAAAATCGAATACTTTAATACCTGTTCTGCTATTAGTTGCTTTGTATTTATTTATATATATATTGATCAAAGCAAGTATCTTAAAAAAATAAGTCTATGATAGTATAAATTTAGTTTAAAAGCTATTTTTAGGGCAGCTATCATGCACTCAATATGCTAAAAGGATTCTAAATTTGATTTTATTAGTACTCTAAAATTCATTTGGACCTGTTGTTACAACAATTCTTTTGGCTTTTAGAAAACCATTCAAAATTATAGATTTATGTAAATGATTACTATAATTATCCTTTTCTAAGAAGTAACTAAAGCTTTATTAAATTTTAAAAATTAATAAACTCATATATCGTCGTAATTATTTTACAAGAATTCTATTCAAAACTTTATATAAATATTTTTTGATAGAAATTCTAGTACATTGACAAAAGCAACACACTCAAATATAACAATGATATCTTTTTAGTATTTTCAGTAACTCTATAAGTTCTCAAGTATTCTAGAAAAACACAAACAATTAATTAAAATTCACGATTAAAATAATCACTCTACGCAAAATAATTAAAGCCTTCTTTCTTCAATAAGCATATGCTTACTATAATCTGTACTACTTTTAATTTAGAGATGTTAGGGATTGTTTAAGCGCTTTTATACTTCCTACATTAATGTACTTTCAAAAGACATTATCCATTCTATTTTAGATCATCTACACAAAGTTTGTGGTATTCCTTAAAAACACATCATATTGTATGAGTCTCTGCGAATTAAACAATCTTTAAATTACTTAGCTTGCAATTATTTCTTTCTCCTATTATTACATTGACCATTTAAAGTATTACCTTTTTAAAAATACTTAATGGCTAATCCGAAGATTTTAAATTAAAAACCATACACGAAATACTACCTTATTAAAAAGCCTTAGAAAATCATTAACATTAGACTATTTTTCACCTAACTAACATCTATAACGGTGTTAAGAACTTCATTCGCTAAAAGTTTCGAGCGCTATAGCTTAAGAAAGTGTATAATAGGGCAAATATTTTTCTAATTCTGAAAGATAACTAGTACTATATCTAATTATAAATATCCAACGCTTAGATCTTTCTTATATATGATAATTTAAAAAAATGACCTCCATTCTGCTCTAAATAGACTACAAGTTATTACTGGTTTCAGTATGCAGAAACAAACTCAAGTAAATTAATTAAAGGAAAATTAAAGCAAACCTTAGTTCAAAAGATAAAAAATCACTCCACCTAACTATAAGAAGTTAGGTTTTTAAAATATAATACACGTTGTACTAATACTTAAAGTACAAATTTACACGTTCTATATACCTAAAAAATATTTTATGTATTTGAACTAAAACTTATTTTTTTAACCCAAATAAAGAAAATAGTGTAGTTCATCGAAAAAGTAATCTGTAAAAAGTCCAAAATGTTTATAAGTGCGTACAAGTATTAATCGCTTGTGGTAGTTTATCGAAAAAAGCAATCTTTTTATCGATAAAGTCAATTTTTTAGAATATTATTGTAGCACCCAAAGCTTAAATATAGTAATAAATTGTTTAATTCATGAAAACACCCCATTTCACCAAATGCCTAGGTTCCCTACTAACCTTTGCGTTACTAACATTTTCTTGTTCGCAAGATACGGAGACCACCTTTGCCGAGCTTGTTGTTGAAGAAACAATAGCTAGTGAAACTATCACGCCAGATGATGAAGTTACGGAGGAAGCCGCGGAACCTATTATAGATTATCAAAAAGGCACATTAATACTTAATGAAGACACAAAAGTAGCCTTAGATATTACTAAAGGTGCTGAAGAAAATTCTACAAGTAAAAAAACCTATTCATTAAAAAGCATTACCCAACCTAAAAATGGTAAAACGGAAATGAATAATAATAACGAAATTGTTTATTCTCCGACTGCAGACTATCATGGTGATGATAGTTTTAGCTACACTTTAAACATACAAGATTCAACAGAGACTACCGTAGAACAAGTAAATACATTTAACATAACTATCACTCCCTCAAAAGATGTTGTAAATGATGTAGTTATGACTCCATATGAAACTACTAAAACAATAACTCCATTAGCCAATGACACTTTTGCAGAAACTAGTAATGTTGCTATTACTGAAATTAGCTTAGCTGATAAAGGTATTGCCATATTAAACTCAGACAATACCATTAAGTATACTCCAAATAAGAATACAACTGGTGAGGATGTTATATTATACAAAACAAAACTTACGAATAGTGATGCTTCAGAGACTATTGAAAATGGAACTATAAAAATATCCATCTCCGCTAAATCTATTACGAACACACACGGGGATATATATTATGTTAATAGTACTGGAAACGACTCAAACAAAGGTGATTCCGAAGCAAATGCGTGGAAAACTTTAAGTTACGCTGCTGGTCAATCAAGCCCCGTAAAAGCCGGAGATGTAGTATATATAAAAGCCGGAACATATACCGAAAATGTAAAATTTTACAAACAAGGTACTGAACTAAAACCTATAAAATTTGAAGGCTATCAATCAACCCCTGGAGATATTAGTACATCCTCATTTAAGTATGGAGATAACTTAGACAAATCAAAAATGCCGCTTTTCAATGGAAATGATTCCAGTAAAAATGTCTGTTTCACAACTTATGGTTCAAAATATTTAACAGTTAAAAATTTTCAAATTACTAATTATTTAACTGGAATTTTGGCTTCAGATTCAGAATTTCTAACTTTCGAAAACATAATAGCTGTTAATTTTGGAATAAGACAACAATCATCATATACAGGAAAGGGTGTGAAAATTGGTTCTGCAGCCAATAATATTGAACTTAAAAATAGCTTTGTTTTAAATGCAGGAGCTGAAGGAGTATTTGTGAACGGTAATTACAATAAAATTGTCAATACAAAAGTTTATTGTGATGACAATACCAATCCAACTGATTATTATGTTGTAATTTTTGGAAATTACAACACGGTAGAGAATTCTGAAGTAAATAGAAAAGGAGATTTAACTCATGTTGGACATGGCATACAAATCAAGGGAAGTTCTCAATATAATGAAATAAAGAATTCAACAGCATACAATACTAGTATAGGTGTTAGATGGAGAGGAGCAAAGTATAATAAAATAATAGGTTGTAAAGTGATTGGTGGTTCTGACAAAAACGGTAGCTTAATTGTTAGAGATGGGGCTAGTAATAACGAATTTTCTAATTGTAGTGTATCCAACACAAAATTTGGTATTATGTTTTATGACACTACCGAAGATTCAGGTGCTCAATACACAGGAGCAAATAACATATTCAGCAATTGTACTTTTGAAAACAATAGACACTCTATTAGCTTTCATAAATATGATGTAAAAAGTCCTTCTTATGGAAGTACATTTCAAAATTGCACTTTTCAAAATGCTGAATATTTATTTCAAGCAGATAGAGAAAATTATTCCAATAAAATGATAACCTGCAAGGTTATTGATATTAATGAGGAAACTGATTCCAGCGACATCGTTTATAAATTAAATTTTACTTATTCAGGGACAGAATTTACAAATACAGGTTTTTAAATAAAAATCTTTGAAATAATTTAATTTCGGTTACATTCATAACAAGCTTAGAATGTTTTTTTGATCAAAATATTGAACTTGTAAGCTCAAATATAATAATTCTTATTTCACCCTGTCCCTAAGAATTATGCCAGTAGTATGAATATTTGTCATTAATAAATATTGATTTATATGAATGATACTATTCTACAAAAAAGTTATATCCTTATTTTTAGAACTATTTCTAATTAAAAAAAATAAAATATTCACTTAAACGAATATAAAAACTATATATAGATTAATAATCGATCATCAAAAACAAATCATCATATTTGCATCGAAAATTAATTTTCTATTTTTTATGTTAAAATCAATCAAGGTTTTTTCAAAGTCCGAGTATTTTAAAACAATTTTGGGGCAAGTAGGTATAGTGTTAATTGCCCAATTGATACCAATTTTATGTAGCCCATTGATTGCAAGACTTTATGGTGAAAAGGCTATTGCAGAGGTTACTGGTTTAATCTCATTAGCAAGTATACTCTTAGTATTTAATTCTTTAAAAATGGGACAAGCTATTGTCATAGAAAAGGATGACAATAAAGCAAAGCAATTAGTTGTATTAATTGTTTTTCTTATCTCAATAATTACTTTAATAATCTCCGTAATTCTTTTTGTTTTTAAGGACTTTTTTGTTTCAAGTTTTGAAGTAAATAACGTTATCTTCTATGTGCCGATATACATCTTTTCTTTTGGTGTTTTTAGCACATTAGATTTCTGGTTCATTAGAATTAAAAAATTTAAATATAAGGCATATTCAAAAATCATCGAAGCTATTGTTTACATTGTATTTGCGTTAACTCTATATTTTTCGTACGGAAAGAATGAAATGGGCCTAGCTATAGGTAAATTATTAGGTGTTGTTTCTGCTACACTATTTCTAATTTATCTTTCACATTTTCAAATACCTAAATTCAATTTCAATGAACTAAAAGAATTATTAACCAAGTATAAAGAATTTCCTATTCATGTGATGCCCTCCACATTCATTAATGTTTTAAGTATTCAGATCATAATAATTTTTTTAGGTCTCTACTTTACAAAAGAGGAAGTAGGTTTTTTTGGTTTGGCTAATATGGTGATCCTTGTCCCTACTTCATTTATAGGACAAACGATTAGTAATATATTTTTTCAAAAAATTGTAGAGGACGTAAATAGAGAAAGTTATAAAAATGTTTTTATAACTTTCAAAAAAACTGTTATATTGTTAAGTACATTTTCTTTCCCTGGCTTCTTAATTTTATATTTCTTTAGCACAGAAATATTTACTTTTGTATTTGGTGAAAACTGGAATTTAACAGGGTTAATCGCGAAAGAACTAGCCGTAATATTTTTAATTCAGATTGTTGTAAGTCCAGTTAGTAGTACAATTTTAATACCTTTAGGAAAAGCTAAGTTAAATGCAATGTGGCAATATGGGAGGTTTGTTTTTATGCTAATCTCACTTTTAGTTATGACCTATATCATGAAATTAGATTTCTTACCTTTTGTAAAAGGATATAGCTATTGCGTCGCATTCGCTTATATAATCTATTTTATTATTGTTTATAATATAGTCAAAAAACAATCTTTAAAATAAATGGAAACTTCTCAAAATAAGAATTACCAGTCATTTATTCTTTTTTTTGCTTGGACCGCAAGTGTTATGTCTATAATCTCAAGACTATACAGTGGCATTGATTTAGTGGTAATAGCCTTATTCACTGTTCTCTTGGATATCGCAATAAATTTTAAACAGATAAAAGTTGAAATTAGATTTGATTTTTACAAATATTTATCTTTAGTACTAATCTTTTATGGATGGATATTATTCACTAATGCATATTCCGTTTCACCAACTTATAAATTCGAAAAATCCTTAACATTTATTGCAAATGTAATTTTTTTCATATATCCCTTTTTTATAAAAAAAATTAATTTTAATCATATTATAAAATATTATACATTTTTAATTGTACCGGTAACCATATATTTCATTTATATGAAATCTATTATTTGGTCGGTTGATTCAGAGGCAACTGAAATGTTCATGACTATCAGAAATACATATTTAGTATTCGGTATTCATATGGGCATATATTTTTTATTATTAATATATTTTAAAAAAAACATATTCTTAAAAATTTTAGCTTTCTTTTTACTACTAGCATGCTCTGCTCGTGGTGCATTAATATTTACCATTATAACGGCATTTATTTATTTTTTGATAAATAATAAAATAAGAAAATTTAAAGCTAATTTAATTTTTAAATTTGCAGCATTAATAATAACTTGTTTTTCAATATATTTTCTATTCAGCAGTAAAATAGATTCACTTTTAACCTCATCAATATCTAGATTTGATTCACTTTTAGGTGGCGAAGATGGTTCCTCATTAGAAAGAGTTCATAGATTAGAATTTGCAATTACACAACCATTTGAAAAATTATCTACATTTTTAATTGGAAATGGCATGGGAAGTTTTGGCATCTTATATGAACAGGTAGATAAAAGATCTTACCCTCATAATATATTTGTTGAATGTCTTTTCGAATACGGCCTAATTGGCTTAATACTATTTATTTCGTTTTTTTTAGTTCTATTTAAAAATTTTTCATTAAAAAAAGATATATTTCATTTGCTATTCCTATTTGTTTTTTTTAATGCCCTAAAATCATCTTCAATAACCGATTTATGGTTGTTGTATGGTTTTGCTGGAGGAATGGTAAGTCTTAATTATAAACAAACAGAAAACATATGAAATGTCTACATATATGTAACGATTTTTCTCTCACAAAGGTACATAGCAATCTCTATAAAAATTTAGATAAATTAAATATTGAACAAATTATATACAACCCTATTAGAAAAGCGACTCCTGTAGGCAACAATTCAATAAATTTTATAAACACAAAGAGCAAAATAATTTATTCTAATGAGCTGAAAAATTATCATAGAGTTCTTTACCGTAAGAAAATTAATTTTTTAAAAAAAGATATTCTTCAAAAAGATAATTTAGATGCTGTAAATATAATTCATGCAACGACATTATTTAGTGATGGTGGTTTAGCCTACGAACTGCATAAAGAACTAAATATCCCTTTTGTTGTAGCAATAAGAGCTACAGACATTACTGCTTTTTTAAAATACAGGAAAGATTTAATTTCTTATGGTTTAAAAATTCTCAAGTCAGCATCTAGGCTAATTTTTATTAGTGATTCTTTAAAGTCTAATTTTTTAAATCATCCATCAATTTGCAAGATTAAAACCAGTCTGGAACATAAATGCGTAATTCAGTACAATGGTATAGATGATTACTGGCTAGATAATATTTTTACAAAAAAAATAGATCTTCCAAATAGAATAGTTTATGTTGGACGCTTAATTCCTAGAAAAAATGTTTTAAAATTGGCTAATGCTATTATCGAGATAAATAATGATAAAAAATTAAATCTGTCACTAGACATAATTGGAAGTGGTGGAAGTGATGAACAAAAGTTAATTGAAATTTCAAATAGGAATCCAAGAGTTGTAAATATGATTGGGCAAGTTTCAGATAGAAATAAATTATTAGAACACTATCGGGAAAATCATATTTTTGCAATGCCTTCTCTAGGAGAAACTTTTGGGCTAGTTTACATTGAAGCACTTAGTCAGGGATTACCTCTACTTTACACTAAAAATGAAGGAATCGATAATGTTTTTGATTTTCTAATTGGTGAAAATTCCAAAAGTAAAACTCAAGAAGAAATTAAACTAAGCTTAATTGAAATAATTGAAAATTATAACAATTATGATTTGACCCAAATAAATTTCAATCTGTTTAGATGGGATCAAATTGCTAATAAATACAAAATATTATTCGAATCAATATGAGAAAAATTTATTTTTATTTCAAAAATATTTTAAGAATACCATTAGATAAATTTAAAAAAAATAAAATTAATCTAAGCTGTAGGTTAAGTAAAAACACGCTAATATCAAGAACAAGCATTGGAAAACATACATATATTGCTTGTAATGCTGTACTTACCAATACTCAAATAGGAAATTATTGTTCTATAGCCCCTGGTGTTCAAATTGGCGGTATGCAACACTCATACTGGTGGCTAAGCACATCAACATCTTTAAGTACCCAATGTATTTCTAATAAAAAAACAATAATTGGTAATGATGTTTGGATTGCTGCTGGATGTGTAATTAAACAAGGTGTAACGATAGGTGACGGTGCCGTAATAGGTGCTATGTCATTTGTTAATCAAGACGTTCCAGAGAATTCAATATATTTTGGAAGCCCTGCAAAATTCTATAAAGAAAGATTAGATAAAGCCATTTTCAAAAAATTGAAAGATAGTAATTACTGGAATTTAGAAATAGCAGATGCGAAAAAAATTTTAAAAGAGATAGATACACTCTAAATGAAAATATTATATATACATCAATATTTTGTAATTCCAAGCGAACCCGGAGGTACTCGTAGTTATTGGATCAGTAGGGAATTGATAAAAAATGGTCACCAAGTAACAATGATTACCTCTACTAGAGACAAAAATCAAAAAGGAAGAGTGAATATAGATGGAATCAATGTAATCTATTTATACGTACCCTATAGTAATAAAATGAGTATTCTCAAAAGATTGGTAGCTTTCTTAAAATTCATGTTTCTTTCTAGTTGGTATGTTATTAAATTAGAAAAACATGATCTTGCGATTGCCACTTCCACACCATTAACTATAGGTTTCCCTGCCTTAGTTGGTAAATTATTCAGAGGGTTGCCCTATATTTTTGAAGTTCGTGATTTATGGCCAGAAGTTCCTGTTCAAATGGGAGGAGTTAAAAACAAATTTTTAATTAAAATTTTGTATTGGTTTGAAAGAACCATTTACAATAAATCATCTCACGTAATTGCCTTATCCCCTGGCATGCATGATGGTATTATAAAAGCAGGAACTCCTGAAAAAAAAGTGACTACAATTCCTAACATGTCCAAAATTGATGAATTTTGGCCTAGAGAAAAAGACACCAAATTATTAGATGAATTGGGTCTTGAAAAAGATTCATTTAAGGTAATTTATTTTGGTACTATGGGATTGGCTAACGCAGTTCCTTATATAGTTGAAGGTATTAGACACTTAAAATCTAGTAAAGATATTGAGTTTTTATTTTTAGGTGGTGGAGCTTTAGAAAATAAAATAAAGGAAATTTGTGAAAATGAAGACTTAAGCGCCGTACATTTCTATGGCAAAGTACCTATGGCTCGTTTATCTGCTATAGTGAATTTATGTGATGTCTCATTGGTTACCTTTTCTAATATCCCAATTTTAGCAACCAATTCTCCAAATAAACTTTTTGACACTTTGTCTGCTGGTAAAGCCATTATCGTAAACTCGCCAGGATGGACAAAAACAATGGTTGAAGATAATAATTGTGGCATATTCGTTAATCCAAAAAATTCAAAAGACCTAGCGAATAAAATCAACTATTTAAAGGATAATATAAAAATTTGTGATGAAATGGGCAGGAATGCTAGAATTTTGGCGGAGACTACATTTGACAAATCTATACTTTGCGACAAGTTTGTAAGGACTGTTGAAAAAATAGAAATATAATTTTTCTGTATTCCTATAATTGCATCTAAATAAATTACTATTCATGTACGCATTATTTTTAAAACGTATTCTCGATCTAGTCATTGCAACTATTGCTTTTGCACTATTATTTCCTTTTTTTTTAATTATAGCTTTCATCCTATTAATAACCAACAACGGAAAACCATTTTTCTTTCATCCTAGACCAGGTAAAAATGGTATAATTTTTAAAGTAATAAAATTTAAATCAATGAATGACAAAAAGGATGAACATGGTCAGTTTTTAGATTTTCATTTGCGCGTCACTAAATTCGGGAATTTTATCCGCAAATATTCTTTAGACGAAATACCTCAGTTAATAAACGTTATAAAGGGTGATATGAGCTTAATAGGCCCTAGACCCTTATTGGTGCAATATTTGCCATTATATAGCAAAACACAAGCTAAACGCCATAACATAAGGCCTGGAATTACAGGCTGGGCTCAAGTAAATGGAAGAAATGCCATTTCATGGGGGAAAAAATTTGAACTGGATGTATGGTATGTTAATAATATTTCTTTTTTGTTGGATATAAAAATATTATTTATGACCCTTAAAAAAGTGCTCATTAGTGAAGGTGTAAATGAAAGCGAAAATTTGAACTCTAGTGCTTTTGATGGCTCCAATTAAAAAAGTCATTAAGTATAATCTCCGAATTACTTTTCTCTATAGTAATTCTTATAATAATCTATAACAGCTCAATTATTTTTTGCTTTATCCCAAATACAAAATCTTATTTGGATATATACTACACAACTATTAACAATTTATTGCATGAACATTTAGGTATATCAAAAGTGAGTAACCATTATAATAGCTTACAAAAAATAAATTTTGACATTTGTAGTATATAACAAAAATAAGGTTATTGCTATTTTTTGCGTTACGAAATGCACTTTAGTCAATATCTCTAAGTAAACTAGCTACTTTTCACAAAAAAGCTTAAAAAAAAATATAATAGTATCTATGAATAACATTATAAAATCCCACGGTTTTTACTTCTTTCTTTACTAGAAAATAAGTACTCATCATTCTTTGCTCTATGTCTTATTATTTTAGCAGGACTCCCATAAGCAACAACACCATTAGGGAAATCTCTAGTGACCACTGCTCCTGCTCCTATAATGGTATTATCTCCTATCGTAATGTTCTCAATGATTGTAGCCCCAATTGAGATTGCACTACAAAAACCTAAATTAAAATTCCCGCCAATTTTCACTCCTGGAGAGATGCTAGAGAAATCTTTCAAAATAGCTTCATGACCTACACTAGCATTGGTATTTACTATACATGAGTCTCCGATAGCAGCATCACTATTAATAATTGCGCCAGGCATCACGACAATACCATTTCCCAAAGCTACATTCTTGCCAAGAACTGCATTAGGATGTATAGCATTAATAAATTGAAGTGTTGGACAAATTTCCTGTACTTTATGCACAATAATATTTCGAGTACAATTATCTCCTATAGCCACTATAATACCGTAAATATTGTGTTCTTTTACAAGAGCCGGAAGATCATCTTCACTCCCTAATATTGCATATTCAAATAGGAGCGTTTTTTTTGGCTTAAAGGAATCAACAAGTCCAAAAATCTCATATTGGTTTTGCTTCTCGATAATATCAATAACTACCTTAGCATGGCCTGAAGCCCCAAAAATGATGACTTTATTCATTCCCTATTATTTATAAGTTAATAACTTTAATTAAGCATCATATTGATTACTAGTTTCTTTTTTCCAGAATTTAAGGCTGGAATAATATCTACATATTCAATATTCACTTTAGACGCTTCTCCAAAATAAGTCTCATATTCTTCAATAACCTTACGCTCATCTTTAAACGAATCTTGATGTAATAATTTTATTTTTATAGTATACGTTGTTTTAGATTCTTGAATAAATTGAAATTGATCTATATTGTCATATTGTAAAATTTTATGGACGATATGCGAAGACAATAATTCTCCGTTAGTGGCCATAAACATATCCATTATACGCCCATCAATTTTAGAAAAAACGAGATCTTCTTCTATACATTGCATGACACCTACATCTCCAGTATCATAACGGATCATTGGCATCGCATAATTATACAGATCTGTAATCACTATTCGCCCTAATTCTCCTAAAGGAACGGCATCATCAGAATCAAAAGCTAAAACTTCAACATGATAGCTAGCCCAATTAATTTTAAAGTATTTATGAGTTGTATTAAGTTCTTGTTGCCCTAAAATACCATTCTCACTATTCGAGTATCGTGAAATTGCTTGAACTCCAAAGTAATGAAATAACTTATCACTGACATATTCATTTAAAGATTCTGCAATACAGATAATAGAACTACATTTATTTAAAATAGGCTTGCTGTTCGTTTTATCTAAGTAATTACACAAATTTTGAAAAGCAGAAGAGTACCCTAATAACCCAATAGAAGCATGTGTATGCTTTAATTCTTCTACAGCTTTCTTATTTCTGGAATCGTCCATTTCATCTACAGAATACATAGCAATGTTCTGCATCCATGCCAACCATTTATTCTTTTTATATTGCTTGTCCCACAATCTAAAATAAAATAAACGCTCTCCTAACTTATACCCAGCTTTTTCTCCAAAGTAAATAGTGTCTGCGGTATTTCTATGGCGTTTGTTATGATCTTGCTCTACGAAAAAAGGTTGTCCCGTAGAACCACTAGTAGCCACTGTGTGTAATTTTGCTGTTGCAAATTTATCACTCTTAAAATGATGGCCTCCATTTCTAAGGGCCAATTTATTAACCACAGGAAAAGATGCTAAAGAAAGTGTTTCTCCTGCATATGATTTGTAAAAAGAAACCGTATTTGTAGCGTGCTGTAGTAGATCTGCTATTTTTGTTGCATTATTATTTACAAGCGCTTCTCTAGAAGTCTTTTCATGCAATGCCTTTATTTCTTTATAATGAAATGCCACCTGCCCTCCTTTGGCAAAGTCTAACAACCAAAATAAATTTCTACGTAAGTTTCCTAACATATCTTAGATCAAGTATTCTATAAAATTTAACGGGGGAACTATGCTACTTAGTACTAATATAAATAATTTTATTTGCTAAACTATCAATACTAAATGTCACTCTTTCATTATTTGTCTTTGGCAACACCAAGTACCGTGCATAATTAACTTCATTATAAATACCGTAGAATAACGGATCTTGCTTTAATGAGTTATAATTTATGGCGGAATAATTTATCGTATCATAAGCCTTTAAAGTGCCAATATTCTTAGAAAAAACAGAAATGTTTGTAAAATGAAGCGCCGTATTGTTAACAATTCGATACTTTATTTTCAAGATTTCAGTAGATGGTTTTAAGAAAACACAAGAACTCAAAACCAATAACGAACAGAAGCAAAATACAATGTATTTCATCTTTTTCTAATTAATTTTAAAAGTAGGTTAAAATGTATTTTATTTTATAACAAAAGGATGAAATACCAAAAAACTCTATGAAGTACTCTATAGATAAAATAAAACCAGCAGTGTAACCTCATAGAAAAAAAATAATTTAAATTTACCTCACGTATTACTATCTCTTACAGCCTTTTTACGTGGTTCTAGAGTTTAAAATGTTTTAATGAAACCTATCCCCTTTTTCATATTACTTCTACTAACTCAATGCGCATTTTCACAATTGAAAATTACGGGAACCGTATTAGAACGCACAGAAAAAGGAGATCCGGATACCCTAGCCGATGTGCATATTTCTTGGCTAAATTCAACTTCCGGCACCGTCACCGATAGTAGTGGTAATTTTTCTTTAACCTATAGCACAGACCATAAAAAAATTGTATTAAGTTATGTCGGATACGTTTCTGATACCATTACTGTAAACAGACCTAACTTAGGAAAACTATACCTGCGACCTAATATTGCTTTGGAGGAGGTTGTGGTGAGAAAAAAAGTTAACTCCATTCAGAAATCTTTATTCAATCCACAAAATACCGTAAATGTAGATAGTAGGGAAATGTTGAAAGCAGCTTGCTGCAACCTCTCTGAGAGTTTTGAAACCAACCCTTCTGTAGACGTAAGCATTTCTGATGGTATAAGTGGCGCTAAACAAATTCAAATGTTAGGGATGAACAGTCCGTATTTATTGTTTACCCAAGAAAATATGCCATTTATTAGAGGTGCCTCTCAGATCTATGGTTTGTCTTTTATACCTGGATCTTGGATTGAAAGTATTCAGATCACTAAAGGTGCAGGAGCCGTTTTAAATGGTTTTGAAAGTATTTCTGGACAGATAAATACAGAACTTGTAAAACCGCTCACGGACCAAAAGTTCTTCTTTAATACCTACGCCAACAACAATGAACGCTTTGAACTAAATACACGCTATAATACGGTTCTTAATGACAAATTAGCCACAGGCATTTATCTTCATGCAAATTCGCGCTCTGGAAAAATAGATAGGAATGATGATAATTTTTTAGACACCCCTATCTCCAAACAGCTCAATCTAATGAACCGGTGGCAGTATGTAGATTTAGAAAAAGGATGGGTGAGTTATCTTAACCTACAATATTTAACCGATAATAAACAAACTGGAGAGACCAGTTACGATCCAGATATTCATGCTTTCTCTAACCAATTTTGGGGTAGTGAAATTGAAACCCATAGGTTTGATGTCTCTGCTAAGATTGGGTATGTCTTCCCCGAATTACAATACCAAAGCTTTGGCTATCAAACAGCATATAGTGATCATAGACAAAATTCGTATTATGGAAACAAGAGATACGATATTAACCATACCTCTTTTTATAGCAATCTTTTATTCAACAGTATTATAGGTAGCACCCAACATAAATTTAAAACAGGGCTTAGTTTTAATTATGACCAATATGATGAACTCGTAAATTCTGATGTTATTTCTAGAATTGATAATGGCGTAGGCTCCTTCTTTGAATATACCTATGATAGTCTAGAAAGATTAAGTTTGGTTGCTGGTATACGGGCAGATCATTCTAATAGGCTAGGTGCTTTTATCACTCCAAGACTCCATGTACGCTATTCCCTCTGGGATAAAGCTAGCCTAAGATTTAATTTAGGCCGTGGTAAAAGAGCGGCGAATATCTACGCTGAAAACCAACAGCTCTTTGCTTCCAATAGAAACATTACTCGTATAAATTCCTTGGGAAAAATCTATGGTTTAGATCCTGAAATAGCTTGGAATTCAGGCATAAATTTCAGCCAAAAGGGCTATTTATTTAACCGCCTTTTTGATATCTCTATAGATTATTACCATGTAAATTTTGAAAACCAAGTAGTGATAGATTGGGAAACACCACAAGAAATTTCATTTTACAATCTTAATGGAAAAAGCACCTCTAATAGCTTTCAATTTGATTTAAATTATGAAATTATACAAAATTTAGATTTAAGAGCCACTTATAAACATTACGATGTAGAGATTTCCTACACCAAAGGGCTTTCGGAAAAACCTTTACAACCTAGAAATAGAGTTTTTATAAATTTAAATTATGAAACTCAAAAAAAATATGAAGGGAGACAATGGGTGTTAGATTTCACCTCTAATTGGCTAGGAGAACAACGTTTACCTGATACAAGTACAAATCCTACAATATATCAATTAGACGCCTATGCTGCACCATATACCATTTTAAACACGCAGATTACAAGAATTTTCAACACTAGCTTTGAAATGTATATAGGTGGGGAAAACATCGGGAATACTGTTCAAAAACAACCTATTATTGCAGCAACTGACCCGTTTGGCCCCTATTTTGATAGTACTATTACTTATGCTCCAACATTAGGAGGAATTTACTATATAGGATTACGTTATAAAATAAAATAGCATTATGATAAAATTAAAAGTACTCACAATTTTTTGTACAATCTTAGTTACATTTTCCATGTTTTCTCAAGATAAAAACAAAAATGCATCCTTTAAAGTTCAAGGTAATTGTAGCATGTGCGAATCACGTATAGAGAAAGCCGCTATAAAAACAAAAGGCGTAAAATTTGCCAGCTGGAATTCCAATACGAAAACTTTTGAAATGATTTTCAATGAAAATATGTGCACTATAGCAGATGTAAAGAAAGCCATTGTAAAAGCAGGTCATGATGTAGATAGTCTGAGTGCTGACATCAAAGTATACGAAAAGCTACCGCCTTGCTGTCAATACAGAGATCCTAAATCTATGGAAATGGATCATCATTAATCTATAATTTCACAACTCTTTTAGCGATTACGATGTTTCCTTCGTTGTCAACGATACGAATTACATAAAAACCAGATGCTAAGCCATACAAATCTTTAATGATGACTTTATCCGTGTTTTGAAAAGACTCATCACGAATTAACATTCCCATCATGTTAAAGACTTCTACCTTGCAATCTATCTTCTTATTTAAATTGATATTAATAGTTTCTGTAAATGGATTAGGGTAGGTAGAAATTATAATAGGCGTATCATCTTTATCATCTTCTTCCCAAACGATCACCTGTAAATTAGATACCACGTCATAAGGCTTATACGCTCTATTGGTACTTTTCTTACCTGTGTTCCCATTTTGCGCATCAATCGCAGCAGTAAAATTAGCACCACTATGTGCTTCAAAGCCTGGCTTTAATACAATTTCATTTACCGATTCTATTACGCAATTGGTGCCTGTGGGCACTATGAAGTTGTCTCCCGCCTCTACCGTAAATTGATAATAAAAAGATTCTAAAGGTCTGTAAGTATTGCTTACAATGTAATTGTCTAAAGAAGCTAAGCCGTTAGTTGCATAAAAAACTCCCAATGCTCTAGTATCAATAATATCATTAGGGTTTACCACGGGCAGTGTTTCTCCATTAAAACTATAGGTACCATCAAAACGAATCATATCTGTTCTAATAAATGCTGAATTTTGATGCATCTCTTCCCAATTATGCCACACATAATCTACGTAGGTATGGTGAAGAAAAAACACAGGATCTCTTGGCGATAATGGAGTTGGCATCGCCCCGCCTGTCCAAACATGAGAACCTCTATGTACAGGTCTTCTTTCTAATTCATTACTAAACTCAAAAAAATCTGACAATGCATATACTGTTGCAAGATTTGCTGGTGTAGGCATAGGACCATTACCTCCTAAATTTCTATTCAAACTCCAATTGGTATTAAAACTTCCCATAAACTCATCATCCCATAAGACGGAAGTCGTTTCTTGATCTGTTGGAGATTCCCAATAAGGAATACTTAATTTTGGATTGTAATCTTGCACATAGCGCTCCAATTCAAAAACTGCTCTTCTATGCCACGCTAAAAAAATCTCTTTTTCAGATTCATCAGGTAAATTAAAATGCAAATCTAACCTTGATGTATCCGTTGTATTATCAAAATTAAAAAAGTTCATGTGAAAGGTCGCAATATCATCAAAGAAATTGTTTCCCGATCGTATATCATAGAAAGAATCAATTAATTCTGATTTTTCATAATCGGTCATTTCTAAATAATTTTTTCTAATACTTTGAGCGTTACTAACGTTCAGTATCAAAAGAAATATACAAATGGACAAGAGTACTTTTTTCATGCTGGTTATGCTATAATATTATGCTCAATAATTCTTACTTGTTAGATAATGCTTTTTGAATCGCCGCTACTTGTTGTTCTAACAATTTAATTTTCTTTTCTTGGGTTATGGTATACAAAGTTAACTCTTCTATTTTCCTCAAGAGCTTGGCATTCATTTCACCCAATTGAATTCCGTTTTCTTCTACCTCAGACGCACTTGGCATGTGAATTAGATACCCATTTTCATTAATATGGTTTTCAACTTGCTCTAAAGAAGGCAAGTTATAGGCTTTATCAAAAACATAATCTGGCCAGTTTACCTGTAAGGCTACTTTTACTTCCTCTGCTACTACATTACCAGCCACAGCTAATCTATATCCTTGCGTATCTGTAGTACCGATCCCTACATTCTGTGCTGCATACAAATCTCTAGCAGTCCAATCTACCGTTGTTAAATTTGAATTTAAGGAGGTATAGTTTATTTCTGGTTGCACCGCGGCCAAGGTTACAACCGCTAGTTCTGAGCTCTGCAAAGATGCATTATTAGCAACATCTAAGGCTGCAATAGTAAATACATAGTTGGTTTCAGAAGCAAGTCCGCTTACGACATAACTGGTGGCTCCCCCTGTTAAACCTATAGCGCTACCATCTTGAAAAATTTGGTAGTCTACAACCCCTACATTATCCATAGCGGCATCCCAAGAAAGTTCCGTACTTGTTTCTGTAGTATTAGTTGCTAATAACCCCTCAGGAACCGTTGGTACTTCTGTATCGGATACGGCCAGTGTAAGTACTGAAATACTTTCACTAACTGCGGAACTATTTGCAGCTCCATCTAGGGCCGTTATCGTAAAATTATAAGTTGTTTCAGGAGTTAATCCATTTACGGCAAATACGACACTACCACTAGAAAGGCCAATTGCCACTCCATCTTGAAAAATTTCATAATCTACAACCTCTGTATTATCAGTAGCTGCAGTCCAACTTAAATTAACGCTCGTTGTAGTTATATTATCGGCTACTAAATTGGTTGGGATTGTAGGAGCTTCTGTATCAGGAATAGCTAAAGTGTTTACAGATACACTAGTACTTTGTCCTGAGGTATTCGACGCTGCATCTAAAGCAGTAACCGTAAAATTGTAAGCAGTTTCAGGTGTTAGTCCATCCACAAAGAATGTAGTGGTACCACCAGATAATCCTAGAGAGACCCCTTCTTGAAAAACTTCATAATCTGTAACGGCCACATTATCTGTGGCTGCTGTCCAATTTAGAGTAATACTAGTTGTTGTTATACTACTGGCAATTAATGCCGTAGGAACTGTAGGTGCTTCTGTATCAGGCAATGTTAAAGTCGTAACTAAAAGGTTATTGCTCTGTGCAGAAGAATTTGCCGCTGCATCTATCGCTGCTATCGTAAAATTATAGGTTGTTTCAGGTGCTAACCCACTTACTGCATAAGTCGTAGCTCCTCCCGTAAAACCTATAGATACACCTTCTTGAAAAACTTCATAATCTGTAACTGCCACATTATCTGTGGCTGCTGTCCAATTTAAACTTATACCTGTTGTTGTGATATTATCGGCAACGATCCCTGTTGGCATGCTTGGTATTTCCGTATCTGAAAGCGTTAATGTGGTTACCTCCACACTACTACTCTGCACTGATACGTTGTTAGAATTATCTATGGCGCTAATGGTATATGTATAGGTTGTTTCCGGATTAAGATTAGTTACAACAAAAGAAGTAGCACCTCCCGTAAGCCCGACGGAGATCCCATCTTGAAAAACTTCATAGTTTGATACCCCTATATTATCCGTGGCGGCAGTCCAGGAAAGATTGGTTGTTGTCTCTGTCGTTGCGGTGGCTACTAGATTAGAAGGACTTGTAGGTGCTTGATTATCTAATGCGGTAATGGATACATTATCTATATAAATAGTGTTTCCTGCCACAAGTCTAAACGGATAATTACTGGTATAAATTCGAATCCTAGGATTGGTACTTGTAGCGGTAACATTAAACACATACTCTGTCCATGTGGTACTGGTGATTGGCGTTACATTAAAGCCAGACATGCCCGACCAAACTGCAAAGGCTGGCGAAACAGTTGGACTAGTAAGTGTGCCTATTTTTGCCCAAATTCGGATCACATATTGTTGGCCTACTACCGCATTAAAATTATAATCTAAGGTTCTACCATCGGTGGCTGTAGATACAGCACGAATAGAATAAATACCATTTTGAACATCTGAAGTTTCAGAAAACAAATCTGCAAGACCACTCCAACCCATAGTGCCATTACTCTCATTTAACGGAGACACAGCATTACTATCATCGTGTAAGTTTTGTGCAATGGAGGTGCTAGTGGCGAGAATAAAAATTATGAGCGAGTAGAAATATTTCATGACAGTTGGTTTAGTGGCTAGTATAAAAACAAAAAATACATACAAAACAAACCAAAAAAGCGATCACCCTAAAGTATTCTCTTCTAAAAGCTAAAAACATCTGTGAAATACACAAAACATTAAAAGTAATGTAATACTAAAATAAAAAGTAAACTTAACTATTTATCTAGGAAGTCTGTATGCCGGAAAAAAAGAAGTATTAATAGATGTATGCTCTTGGGTCAACTGACTATAAACTAATGAATTAATAATTTTTCTACCTGTATAAAATATAGGATCTTCATCTTTAGGAAAAAATGATTTTTTACTTTTATACAAACCATCTCCATCAACTCTTCCTCCCCCAAGAACGTAATATTTAAATTTTAATTCAGAAGCTAACTTAATGATATTTACTCTAAGAAAATCATTTGGCCTTAAATGGAAGTAATCTCCCCTAGTTCCTCCTAAAAAAGCATACATGGTATCTTTCCAAAAAATTATCAATTCAGTGCTTATTACCACACCATCTTTTTCGGTAAAAACAATCGAGAAGTTTTGTGCATTACTGAAAATCAAATTTTGAAAATATTCTAGAGAGAAAAAATAAATTTCACTTGCGTTATTTCTCTTCATTGTATCAATGTACACGGAATGGAACTCACTAATATCATTTAGAGAGATATTAGACCCGATTTTAGCAACAAACGCTAAATTATTTTTTTCAGCGGTCCTAAAATTATTTCTAACTTTAGGAACAAAATTCTGCCATTGTTTTTCTTGATCTTCTAAAATAAGACCTCGCACATTTGTTAAAGTTTGTTCTAAATTTCCGGTATAGTTTTCGCTATTCTGCCTTAAACTAAAACGCACAAACTCTGACACAATATTGTTTTGGGAATACCAAGCATCAACCTTTTTCCAAAAATATCCTAAATAATTTTTAAATTCTTCATTAAAGAGAGGCCCTCCATAACCATAAGGAGTTACAACATCATAAAATGTATTACTAAATTCTATATTTGAATCTATTTGCCTTATAAAAAAAGGCATTATAATGATTGGCACCCCTTCTTTTTTCAATATAAAATAACTTAACCTTTCCAAATTATTTTCGTAATAGGCCATATATTCATAATTATAATATATGTTGTTACTCCAAAATGAATTTAAAAGAGCCTTATATTCTTCTATACTTTTTTTTGAATTTAATTCAACAACCTTTAAAGCCAATAAAGGACTAGATAAAATTTTCAATACCTTATAATTTTATAGGAAACTCTGGTTAGTAATTATTTGAGACAATTATAAACTATGGATTTTCATAAACAGCTATATCCTCCACATAGGCAATTATCAATTCTGCAATATGCCTCCTACCCTCTTCACTCCAATGTTGATCATAAATCAAGGTTGTGGGCTTTGTTGCAACTTCCCACGCTTCATTTATATTTAGTGTCTTGTATTCGTTTTTCGTTAAAAACTCTAAAAATTCGCTGCTACATAATTTTTTATTTAAAAGAAATACATTTCTCTCTTTATCAATAGGATACTCGGCCAATAATGTTTTGAAATTATTTAAGCTAAGTTCATTCTTTAATTTTTCTTGCTTCCTTAACTCCTCTTCAGATAACGAAATTTCTTTCTTTCCGGATATGAAGTTCTTGATTCTACCAGGTAACTGAAGTACAGGATCTAATGCTCCAATATCCTTTAGATAAACTAGCAACTTTATTTGTTTCGCAATTCTGCTAAAAGGAGTATCTAAACTTAGCCTTGATGATTCTTGATAAGCATCTCTATCCAAGTCATCTGTAAATCGTATGTAAATAAAAGTATGATCTATCTTCTCAAAAAGATCTTTATACGCATGCAACAAATGTAATTCATCTGCCAAATCATAACCCGCATATCCAAACTCTAAAACCGTGGTATTGGAAAGGTTTTTTTCAATTTGCTGCCCTAATGAATTTGTAAAATCTTCATGGAAACCTTCTATAAAAGAATCTCCTACTAATGCAATTTCAAAAGCATCTTCTTTTGGTTCATACTTATCATGTACCGAATTAAATCCAAAATCGTTAATTCTATACTGCCCTACATTCTGCTTTCTATTTCCTGTTATAGAATACTCTGATTGATTAGGTACCCATTTCTCGACCCCTTTTGCATCTGCAAACCGATTAGGCATTTCATTATGCAAATGAAAAATACGCACAAGAACTTCTAAAATTAAAAGAATGAGTACCGCGTATATGATAACTTTTTTTATGATGCTTCCCATGCTTAAAATTGAAAATAAATGAATGATCTATCGACACCATCGTCATAAAACAAAATAATTGCAAATATCATCAGAACATACAAACAGAAACGCAAAGCTTTACTCTTGAAATAAAACGGATTCCTTTCATTATTCCTTATGATATATTCGAATACGACAAAGCAAATTATCATTATAAAATAATCTATCATTCGATAGCCACTCGGATGCACATAAACATCTGCTGTAAAATCAAATAACATTTTCTTCAAATACAACAGTGCCTGATTCATGCTTTCACTTCTAAAAAATACCCACCCAATGGTAACTAATACAAAAGTTTGTAAAAACCTCAAAATATCAAGAATAAAAGTCTTTGGCGATTGAAGCACATTAATAGTTCCTGTAAACTTTCTATTGGTACGCGTAATAAAAGATGGTAAGAATAATAAGGCATGGAAAAGCCCCCAAATAACAAAAGTCCAATTAGCTCCGTGCCAAAACCCACTAACTATGAAAATGATGAAGATATTTCTAATGTTACTAATTTGTGAACCCTTTGACCCCCCTAATGGAATGTATAGATAATCTCTAAACCATGTAGATAAAGAGATATGCCACTTACGCCAAAACTCTCCTATATTTCTAGAAAAGTATGGGAATTTAAAGTTACTCATTAACTCCACCCCAAACAGTTTTGATGTACCTATCGCTATATCTGAATATCCACTAAAATCTCCGTAAATCTGAAAAGCAAAGAAAACGGCACCAATGATCAATGTGGTACTGGAATAGCCCGAAGAATTGTTGAAAATATCATTTACAATAGGAGACAAGCTATCTGCTATAACTAGCTTCTTAAAGAAACCCCATAACATTAATTTTAACCCATCGGTAATTTGAGTTTTATCAAAATTTCGCTTTGTACTTATCTGCGGCAATAAATTTACAGCTCTTTCTATAGGTCCTGCAACCAATTGTGGGAAAAAACATACGAATGCAGAAAAGGCTATAATATCTTTAGTAGGCTCTAACTCTTTCTTATAAACATCAATAGTATAGCTTAACGTTTGAAAGGTGTAAAAGCTAATCCCTACAGGTAAGATAATATTTAATGAGCCCGCATCTATAGTGCTACCAAAAAAGGTGAAGGCATCAACAAAACTGTCTACAAAGAAATTATAATATTTAAAAAAACCTAAAAAACCTAAATTGATAATAACACTTACCCATAACAGGGCCTTTCTTTTAGAAATACGCTCTTCATTTCTTAAAAAATTTCCTATGGTATAATCGAGAAGGGTACTAAATATGATTAAACCTAAAAAACGCCAATCCCACCAACCATAAAATAAATAGCTCGCAAAAACAATAGATATATTTTGAACCTTTAAATTTCGATTACATACAAACCAGTATAAAAAGAAAACAATAGGTAAGAATATGGCAAAATCAATGGAGTTAAATAGCACTTTCTTGGTTAAATTTAATAGGTTATTGGCTTAAGCTTTAATTTTGGTGTGACCCTTCATTCAGATTTACATCAATTTCTCTCTCGTGGCAAAAATTACGTAAACACAGGTCTGTTTTTAAATGAGAACCGTTTACTATCACTAATCCAAAAGCAAAAAAGTAAAGATATTTTTAGACAAAGACGTACACAATTAAGTCCTACAATCCGTAAGAATATTCGATATAGCGTAGCTTTAATCAGGCTAACACTAATCTGTTGATATAAATTGTAACTGCTTGGCTGTTTTTTTAATCCTATACATGGCAAATGGCGATGCGATTACTTCTGTGGAAGCTAAGGGTTTCTGCAAAAAACATTCAATTAAAACAGCGCTGCTATCTTCGTCAACAATACGCAATTGAGGAATAGCTGTACTATAGTTTTCGCCACGGGCATAAATAATAATTTGCTCTTTAGAAAAATCTACTTTAGGAAATGCTAAACCTGGTTTCCTTGTTTTATTAACCGTAGCAAAAAAAGTTCTAAGACTGGAAACTTCTTCAATTACCAATATTTGCGGTGTAGCTATATTACTATGAAGATCGCTCAGGATAAGTACTAGATCCTCATTATTTTCAGAAGTTTTCATCGATGTTTTTTGAGCACTACAAGACACAATGAAGAAGAAAAGAATGATATATTTCATAATTAGTGGGCATTTTTAAAGCGTGCATGTAAAGCACGTTCATAGGCTGCTTCGTACAATGGTAATATTTTTTTAATATCAAATTTATGGGCATTTGACACTGCACTATCTTTAAACTGCGATAAAATTGCTGGATCTCTCAAAATCTTGAGTGCATTTTCTGCCATTTCAGCAATATCTCCCACATCACTTAAATACCCTGTAACTCCCTGAATATTTACTTCAGGAATACCGCCCGCATTACTAGAGACCACAGGCGTTTTATTAATCATAGCTTCTAACGCTGCTAGACCAAAACTTTCTGTTTCCGAAGGCAGTAGAAATAAATCTGAAAAACATAGAATTTTATCTATCTGATTGCTATTTCCTAAAAATATCACTTTATCGGATATTCCTAATTCTTCACAAAGCAATTCTGCTTTTTCCTTTTCTGGCCCTTCTCCCACCATCAATAATTTTGCAGGAATTTCTTTCTGAACCTTATTAAATATTTTAATTACATCGGGTATCCGCTTGACTTTTCTAAAATTGCTGATATGTGTAATAATAGACTCATCTTCCTTAGCCATCATAGAGCGTTGACAATCCGTGAAGTTGTTATCATGATTCGCCACATCAATAAAATTAGGAATTACTTCTATGGTATTTTCTATATCAAAAAGATCTAAAGTAGCATCTTTCAAATTTTGAGAAACAGAGGTTACTATGTCCGATTTATTAATGCTAAACGTTACGGCCGGTTTATAAAAAGGATGCTTTCCTACCAAGGTAATATCAGTACCATGCAAGGTAGTAATCATCGGAATAAAAATACCCTCTTCTTGTAGCATTTTCTTAGCCATATACCCGGCATACGCATGTGGTATGGCATAGTGAACATGCAGTAAATCTATACCATATAAACGTACAGTATCTACCAATTTACTAGACAAAGCCAATTCATAAGGTTGGTAATGGAAAAGTGCATATTCTGGAACATGTACTTCATGAAAAAAGATATTGTTATTTAATAACTCTAACCTAACGGGTTGTTTATACGTCACAAAATGTACTTCATGACCTCTATTGGCAAGTGCGATGCCTAATTCTGTAGCAACAACACCACTCCCTCCAAACGTCGGGTAACAAACAATAGCAATTTTCATCTTTATTAAAAATTTTAATCTCGATAGTACGGACCGACTTTCGGGCTGTAACCTGAAGATAATTTATCACTCACAAGTTTCCTTGATTGAGCTATGAATTTGGACTAGGTCGAAAAACCTACCCCCAAATTACACTCAAATCTAGTATTTAATTTTCTATTGCATCGTAAATTGCTCTTTGAATTCTGGTTCTTAACCCAGATTTAACTAAAAGCGTATTGGTAGCTGAGGGAAATGTTCTGTTGGATAAGAATACATACACAATTTCTTCCTCTGGATCTGCCCATGTATACGTACCTGTAAATCCGCTATGACCAAAACTTTTCTGAGATACACACCCACAAGTAGGGGAACCCGTTCTAGCATCTGGCTTATCAAACCCTACTCCTCTTCTTACATTCTCTTTGCAAAAATAACAGGTATTAAATTTCTTTATGGTTCTTGAACTAATAAAACGGTCTCCCCCATAAAAACCTCCCTGTAAATACATTTGCATGATTTTAGCAATATCACCGGCATTACTAAACAAGCCAGCATGACCACCTACACCACCTTGCATAGCTGCTCCCATATCATGTACATAACCTTGCACTCTTTCATAACGGTAGTAGTTATCTTCTTCACTAGGCACAATACGATCTTTTGCAAATTTGTCTAAAGGATTATACGTGGTTGTCGTTGCCCCTAGTGGTGCATAAAAATATTTATTCGCTAAAACATCTTGTCTATCATTGTACGTGTCCTCTATATATTTATGAAACACATAATAACCTACATCGCTATACCTATAGCGGTTAGACTTTAAATCTTGCCTTCCGATACGGTTATAAATAGAATCTTTGTAGGCATCTGCTAGAAAAAGCTTATCCGTAACTCTTGTTGAAAATCCTGGCAGTGGCTTATCTCTATAAAATTCGCCAGAAGGTTTTCTATTCTTATCTAAGGTACTGGTGTAAAAAGCAATCCAAGCAGGCAAACGGCCATAATGAGACAATGCTTTTAAAACACTTACATTTTTAAGTTCTGTATCTGCGTACGCAGGTATTAACTCTTGAAAAGTCTGATTTAAAGATAACTTACCATCTTCTTCCATTTTCATTAAAAGTGGTAAGGTTCCTAAAATCTTTGTCAAAGATGCCAAATCATAAATATGGTCTAAGGTTAGTGCTTCTTTAGCGTCATACGTAGTTTTCCCAAAGGCTTTCTCATAGACAATTTTCCCCTTCCTGGCTACCAGTATTTGAGCTCCTGGAAACATTAAAGAATCTATCCCTGCTTTTACGAGTCGGTCTATCTCTGTTAATTTAGAAGAGTTCAAACCCACACGCTCTGGCAAACTATAACCCAACCTTAAAATAGAATCAAATTGTATACTTCTATTTACAGGAAGCTCAGGGTTGGCCGTAACAGGCAATTTGCCTTTAGCGCCTATAGCCCCAAAAATAACTTCGGCTACTTTTTCTTGGGCAATTATACTATTTTGATAGCCAATAATGACACTATTAATTTTTTCTAAATTTACTGCAGTTAACGCATAGGGCTTTGCAAATTCCGCTAAAATTAAATTAGAAGTTCTTAAGGCTCCGATACTACTTAAAACCTTTAAATCACTGCTTGAATAGCTATACGATTTCCAAGGACTCTCATTACTCTTATGGTGCCCTACGATGATTAAATTATATGCTGATAAGCTACTTGGTGATGACAAAACAGTATTCTTATCTACATTTGTTACTGTAGTGTACTTATTTAAAGCCTTTAAAAAATCTGTTCCTGAAACATCTCCTAATTCCACGTAGGCTATCTTTTTATTTTCTAAGGTTTTAATAGGCAAAAGAGAAAAATCGTTTTTGGCTACCGTGATTGCATTTTCAATAGCTCTTTCATATACTAGATCATTTTCTAAACTATTTAAATCTTCATACAAGTTTTTTAAAGCAATAGGTTTGTAATTATCTAAACCAACTTTATATTTTGCCATTAGAATTTTCTTGACAGAAGTTTCTAACCTTTTCTCTGAGATTCTTCCTTTCTCATAGGCTTTAAGCAGCCTATTTTTGGCTGCGAGAACATCTTTGGGCATTAATAAAATATCATTACCTGCATTAAATGCGGCTAGCTCTACATCACCCGGAGTTTTAGAAACCCCTACGCCATTCATATTTAGAGCATCTGTAAATACCAAACCTTTAAATCCTAATTGATCTTTTAGGATCCCTGATATGATTTGTTCGGATAAGGAAGATGGAATGTCTTTTTGGAATTCTAAACTTGGTACACTTAAATGGGCTACCATTATAGAACTGATCCCGGCATTAATAAGTTTTTTAAATGGGTACATTTCAATACTATCCAATCTTTTTCTAGAGAAAGGTATCTCGGGTAAGGTCTTATGAGAGTCTGATGAAGTATCTCCATGACCTGGAAAATGCTTACCACTAGACAAGACGTGTTCACTTTCCATCCCTTTCATGAAAGCAATCCCGTTTCGTGTGACATTATCTCTATTTTCTCCAAAAGAACGATTTCCTATAATTGGATTTTTTGGATTGGTATTGATATCAATATCCGGCGCAAAATTGATATGTACTCCAAGGCGTTTTGCATGTTTTCCTATTTGTTTTCCTACCCGTTCTACAATTGTACTATCTTTTATGGCTCCCAACGTCATATTCCAAGGAAAGGCATAAGTAGAATCTAGGCGCATTGCCAACCCCCATTCCGCGTCCATACCTATCATTAATGGTATTTTAGAAGCTGATTGATATTTATTGGTAAGTTTTGCCTGTTGCACAGGTCCGCCATTAGAAAATATAACTCCACCTATATGATGTTCTGATACGAGTTGTTTTACTTTATCGGTTGCTGCTTTACTTTGGTTTGAAGCGACACTTACCATAAATAACTGGCCCACACGCTCTTCTAAAGACATTGCATTGTAGGTCGAATTCACCCAATTTTTTTGAGATACACTATCCTTAACAATTAAAGGATTTCTTTGCGCTTGCACGAAGAATGATATACTAAATAAGAAAACAACAAGGGAGTTTTTAAACATAAAAAAGAGAATCTAACTGTAGACAACCAAAAATAATGCCTTTTATTGCATTTTGTCGATTGATTATAGTAAAATTAGGGTTTTTGATTGAAACAAAATTAATTAAAACACTAAATTCTATATAAATTTCAGCCTATTATTTACAAAAAAAGCATCAAATTAGAAGGTTCTAATTTGATGCTTGACTTTTTATTTTCTTACTCATTTTTACATGAATCTAGCATGCCAACTTTCTTCAGCAGGAACTTCCCAATGATTTAAATATTCTTCTTTGTTCGTTACCAAATTATTAAAAACGATCGTATTCTTAGAAACTGATTTATTTTTTGCCATTTTCTTAAAATCTAGCAATGTTTTATAGGCAACAAATTCTCCTTGCTTATAAGACACATTCATTTTATCTAGCAAATCTACTGAATATTTTTGCTCTAAGGCTTGAATAAAACGAACCGAAGCATCTATGGAACATCCTGTGGCTCCCGCTACATTCTGATCTAAGGCTATTACAATAAACCTGTTGTAGGGTATTTCATACCCCGCATTCAAATCGCTCCCATGTGCTGTCCAGTCTTTCAAAAAAGCATCTAATTCTAAACGTATCTCGGTAAGTTCTTTCTCAGAAAAACTTCTACTAGCTTGATATATCCAAATTCTAGACGAATCTGGTAAGTCTTTAAAATCTATTAACATCTATCTTTTCTATTAAAGATCATCTGCTGAAGCAATAAGCTCCGCAATATCCATTACAGCAATATTTGCCTCTTTTTCCTTATTCTTAACCCCGTCCGTCATCATCGTATTACAAAAAGGACATCCAGCTGCAATAATATCTGGCTGTGTTTCTAAGGCTTGCTCTGTACGCTCAATATTAATGTCTTTAGCACCTTTCTCAGGTTCTTTAAACATTTGAGCTCCACCAGCACCACAACAAAGTCCTCTAGTTTTACAGCTCTTCATTTCTACAAGCTCTGCATCTAATTTTCTAATAAGCTCTCTTGGAGCCTCATAAACATCATTAGCACGTCCTAAATAACAAGGGTCATGGAATGTGATACGCTTTCCTTTAAACTTACCACCTTCCATAGTAATACGCCCCTCTTCTAACAATTGTTTTAAAAATTGCGTGTGGTGTACTACTTCATAAGAACCACCCAAACTAGGGTATTCATTCTTAAGGGTATTAAAACAATGCGGACAAGCAGTAACTACCTTTTTTACATCATAAGCATTCAAAACCTCTATATTGGTTACAGCCTGCATCTGAAATAAGAACTCATTCCCAGATCTCTTTGCAGGGTCTCCAGTACAACTTTCCTCTGTACCTAGAACCGCAAAATTTACGTTTGCCTTATGTAATATTTTTACAAATGCTTTGGTTATTTTTTTTGCTCGATCATCAAAACTACCCGCACAACCTACCCAAAAAAGGACTTCTGGTTGCTTACCTTCTGCAAAAAGAGATGCCATTGTAGGCACATTTATTTCATTACTCATACCTAATAATTCTTATGATTCGTTAGCCCAGTTTAATCTATCTTGTTGATTAAAAGGCCAAGGTGCTCCGTTGTTTTCTATATTTCCCATCATATTATTCAAATCTGATGGTGCAGCAGATTGCTCCATAACTAAATACTGACGCATATCCATAATAATAGATAACGGATCTATACTTACAGGACAAGCTTCTACACAGGCGTTACATGAAGTACAAGCCCATAATTCTTCATTTGAGATATAATCACCCAATAATTGCTTCCCGTCCGGAACAAATGTTCCTTTGTTGGCATCTATATTCTTCCCTACTTCTACCAAACGATCACGTGTATCCATCATGATTTTACGTGGAGAAAGTTTTTTACCTGTAATGTTTGCAGGACATTCACTAGTACAACGACCGCATTCTGTACAGGTATAGGCATTTAATAATTGTACCCAACTTAAATCTGTCACGTCAGACGCACCAAATTTCTCAGGAACTGGAGCATCTTCGGCTGGCGCCGCAAACGGGTCTGCCGAAGGATCCATCATTAATTTCACTTCTTTTGTTACCGCTTCATTATTTAGAAACTGTCCTTTAGGTCTTAGCTTACCATAGTACGTATTTGGAAACGCCAAAAGGATATGTAAATGCTTAGAAAAATATAAATAATTCAAAAACACTAATATTCCAATAATATGAATCCACCATGCGGTGCGCTCAATCATATGTAAACTTCCTTCAGACATCCCATCAAACAAGGGAGCAATAAACTGACTTATAACATTTCCTGAACCTAAATTTTGAAATGTAGTATCTGTCGCATTCATAACTAAGAACAAGCACATTAATACGACTTCAAAATACAAAATTATATTACCATCACTTTTTGGCCAACCCGTCATTTCTGCACTTAAAAAACGCTTGATTTTTATCACATTTCTTCGAATCCAAAAAGCAATCACAGCAACTAAAACAAGTACCGCTAACACTTCAAAAGAACCTATTAAAAATCCGTAAACAGAAGCATTCAATACCTGTAGACCAATACGATGTGTACCAAATACTCCATCAATAACAATTTCTAAAACTTCTATATTAATAATGATAAAACCTACATAAACAATAATATGAAGAAAACCCGCAATAGGCCTTACGACCATTTTGCTTTGACCAAGTGCAATTTTAGCCATGTTCTTCCAACGCTGTGGTTTGTTATCGCTAACGTCAAGGTCTTTACCTAAACTTATATTCCGAAATAGCTTTTTTACATTGGAAGCAAAATAGCCAATACCGGCAATAAGAATAAGGGTGAAAAGTATTTGTGAAATGTACTGCATAATTTAGTCTTGAATAGTTTGGGCTGGATCATTCTCAGGAACTTCGTAATCTTTCTGTTTTTTTCCAAATACAGAGACATTTACGTAGCGCTTAGGATTTAAACGAAAATCTTGAAGTAATAAATCTAATTCTTTAGATGAGTTTGCCAAATTGGTATATAATTCCTCATCCGTCATTAATTTACCAATCGTACCATCACCATTTTCCATCTTAGCTAACATAACATCCAAACTTGCAACTGTAGATTCCAAGCTTTTCATAGTTTCTACTAAACCTGCTTTAGATATAGAGTCCGAAAGGTTTTTAAAATTATCAGTCATAGTAGCCATGTTCTTAATAGAAGTATCTAAGTTCCCCTTATTATCTGCTAGAAGACCATTTAAGGCATTAGCACTACCTTGAAAACTTTTAACCAAAGTATTTAAACCGCTAATGCTTTCTCTTAAATCTTTCTTTGTTTTGGTATCTAAAACCTGATTGAAGTTTATAAGTAATGAATCTGCATTGGTCACTGCTCCCTCTATTTTGCTTTGTAAAGGCGCTAAATTTTTCTGTACTAAATCCGTCAGACCCGGTTTTATGGAAGAGATTAAAGTATCTCCAGATTTTGCTGAGGGCGAACCATCAAACATTGGGATAATTTGAATTCCTTTTCCTCCAATAATTCCTGTATCATAAAGCTCTGCTTTACTGTTATGAGAAAAATTAAACTCATTACTTACAGAGAATGTAACTAATAACTTGCCAGAATTATCTTTAAACTTAATTCCGTTTACTTTTCCAACATTGTATCCGTTTATAGATACCGGCGTTCCGGTCTGTAAACCACCAACATTATTATACACCGCATAAAATGTTTTGCTGTTATCGAACAAGGATGATGATTTCAAATAACTGAATCCCATTAAAAATAATAAGATACCGCCCACAACTATAATTCCCGTTTTAATCTCTCTTGATATTTTCAAATGAATGAATTTAGGATTTGTAACAAAATTAGAAATAATTTATTTAAGACTTGTTATTTATCTTAAACCTATTTGATTGCTTCTTTAATATTGATTCTAACATCATTTTTATAGGCTACAACATAAGCTCCTTTAAACCCCTTATCTTCCGCATCTTTCCTTAAGGTGTTCGCATAGTCATAGGATGTAGTACTGCCATACATATATCTATAAATATTCTTGAAAGCTTCTTTTGATATTGTATTTAATCCTTTAAAATTTGCAGGACTTAAACCCAAATCTTTAGAACTAGCCATTATTTGAACTTTAAATACTACTTCGGACTTCGGTGCTTCTTTTGCTATTTCCGGCACTTCCTTAGGCTTCACCACTTTTGGAGCAACCACTACAGGCTCTTTAACCACTTTAGGCACTTCTTTTACAACCGTTTCTTCTTTTACCACTACAGGCACTACTGGTTTTACCTCCGTAATTTGATCACTGACATTAGAACTAATAGCTTTCTTGTATTGAAGAATAGCACTAGCAATAGCATCTCCCATATCATTTTGACCCTTTACAGAGTTTAAATATTCTCCTTCTGGCTTGTGGGTTAAAAAACCTGTTTCTACCAAAACGCTAGGCATAAATGTTTGATGTAATACAATAAACCCCGCTTGTTTTACTTTACGGTCTACACGCTGTAATTTGCCCGTAAAATTATCTTGCATTGTTTTTGCCAACATAATGCTTTGGTCTAGAAACTCTTCTTGCATAATAGTTAAGCCGATGACGGATTCTGGAGAGTTAATGTTGTATGCCGCATAGCGCGATTCATAATTATCTTCTAAATAAATAGAAGAGTTCTCTTTCTTAGCAATTTCAAAATTTTGCTTATTGGCATGTAATCCCAATACAAAGGTACCTGCGCCATGCGCTTCCGACGTATGAGAATCGCAATGAACAGACACAAAAAGATTAGCATTTGCTTTATTCGCAATTTCTCCTCGCTTGTATAGATCTACAAAGGTATCATCATCTCTAGTATAGATAACTTTGACATTTTTCTCCTTTGCTAAAATTGCTCCTACACGTAATACAATCTTTAGTGCTATGTTTTTTTCTAAAAAGCCATTCCCTAAATTTCCTGGATCATGACCTCCATGACCCGCATCTAAAACAACAATAAAAGGATCTTGTACTGTTTCAATTTTGTCATTTCCACCAAACGAAGTAAGCGTAAAACCTATTAATAAAAGTAATAGTGGATAAAAACAATTCTTAAGCATATGTTATTATATTTGTAATAATGGTTAAATTAATTGTAATGTATCCTATACAGAACAAAAAATATATGTAAGTTTGACTCCGATTCTTTAGTTAACAATGACAAGACAAACTATTACAAAAATAGGATTTATAGCCTTGCAATCAAACAAACAACATCTACTTTTAATTTTGCTGCTATTTAGCGGTATTTCTTGTCTGTTTAGCCAAGAAGGAAAAGTAATAACCCTGCCAACTAAGACTATTTCTGATTCTGTTCAGATCACCGCCACCACCGATTTTTCGGCAATTGCAATTAAAGATAGTATTCAATCAGATTCTATCCCTGCAGATTCTATATCGAAAAAAGAAACATTACTTTTAGATAAGATCAAATATAAAGCCAAAGATTACGTAAAGCTTAGTCAGAAAGATCAAAAAATCTATTTGTACAACGAAGCTGAAATTCTTTACCAAGATACGGAGCTCAAAGCGGGCATTATTATCATGGATTATATTAAGAATGAGGTTTACGCCGGAAGGATTAAAGATTCTTTGGGAAACTACACGCAGACCCCTTATTTCAAGCAAGGAGATAATGTGGTAATTCCCGATTCTATCCGTTTTAATTTTGACACCCAAAAGGCATTAATTTGGAATTCAAGAACAGAACAACAAGCGGGCTTAGGATCACTTGGTAGTGACTCTATGAAAGTATATGCAGAGATTACAAAGAAAGAAAACGATTCTGTTTACTTTCTAAGCAAAGGAAAATTAACTACTTCAAAAGATACGATAAATCCGGATTATTATATCTTAATCAATAAAGCGAAATTTGTCCCTAAAAAGAAGGTAATCGCAGGCTTTAGTAACATGTACATTGCAGATGTCCCTACTCCTATCGCCTTACCTTTTGCTTATTTTCCTATGAGTACCGGTAGAACTGGAGGATTAATCTTCCCAACTTTTGGTAGCGTTGATGATCGTGGCTATTTTATACAAGGTGGTGGATATTATTTACCCTTAAGTGATTATGCCGATTTAGAAGTTACCGGAGATTTATATACCAATGGTAGTTACGGTCTTAATTCCAGGTCTGTATACGTAAAGCGTTACAAGTATAGAGGCGGATTTAATTTACAATACCAAAACATTATTAATAGTCAAAAAGGTTTTGATGACTATAGCAGATCTACGAGTTACAATGTTCAATGGAACCACTCTCAAGATCAAAAATCTAATCCTAATTCTACCTTTTCAGCATCTGTAAACTTGGGTAGTAGTCAATACTATCAAAACTCATTACGTCTGCAAGATATTGCCAATACACAAAACAATACCTTAAACTCTTCTATATCTTACTCAAAAACTTTTCCGGAATACCCGTCTGTAAACATGAGTTTAACAGCGTCTCATAGTCAATTGACAAGTACTACCATAGAAGGAGACAATATAGACATTACGCTACCTACCCTTCAAGCAAGTATGGAACGTATCTATCCTTTTGCCAAAAGGGACGGTATTAAAAAAGGAGCTTTTCAAAATATAAACTTTCAATATGACGTAAATGCTCAAAACAGGATTTCCACTAATGATGATGATTTTCTGACGGGAAAAATGTTTGACGATGCACGAATTGGCGCAAAACACAACCTTCCGATTAGTACCAACTTTAAAATAGCGAAATACTTAAGTGTTACTATGGGGGGTACTTATGAAGATGTATGGTCTTTACAAACCTACAATCAAACTTATGATAATGATGAGAATGCTATTGTAAGAGATACCATACAAGGTTTTGATAGATTTAATAGCTATAATTTATCTACCAGTATAGGAACCACCGTATATGGTACTTTTAATTTTGGAGAAGACAAAAAAATACAAGCTATACGCCATGTCATGCGTCCTAGTATAAGTTATGGTTACACGCCCGCTTTTGATCAATACTATGATGACCTGTATGATTCTGACGGCGCACCTAGAACAGACACCAATGGCGATATCACGCAATATACTCGTTTTAACGGAACCTTATACGGAGTACCTAGCCTAAGTAAATCTAACTCGGTTAGTTTCTCGCTGGCCAATACCTTGGAAGCCAAAGTACGTTCTAAAGATTCTACAGACTTAGAACCGAAGAAAGTAGACATCCTTAAGAACTTAAATTTCTCTACAAGCTATAATTTTAATGCAGATTCTTTAAAACTAAGTCCAATTAGCGTAAGTGGAGGAACCGCCATATTAAATAGTAAAATGTCTATTAACTTCGCAGGTACTTTAGATCCATATGCTATAGATAATAACGGAACAAGAATTAACACCTTCAATAAAGCAAATGGTGGTAGCTTATTTAGATTAACAACGGCAAGAGCAAACATGAGCTACAGTCTTTCTAGCAAAGATTTTCAGAAAGACGATAAGGACAAAGGCAAAGAGGACGAAAACAAATATGATTACGCTGCAGCAAGTGGTGGTAGAACAGATGATTTATTTGGAGATGCAGATTTTAGCAACACCAGAAGACCTGGAGATGAAGAGGAAGAAGAGCGCGAAACTAAATTTTACTCTAACGCAATTCCTTGGGATCTTCGTTTAGCCTATACCGTTGGATATACAAATCCTAATAGACAGAATAGCATTAATAGCCACAGTTTAATGTTTTCCGGAAATATAGAATTGACTCCTAAATGGAAAGTTGGAGCTTCTTCTGGCTACGATTTTGTAAACAAAGGATTCTCTATTACACAACTACGTTTTCAAAGAGAGTTAGGTAGTTTTAACCTTAGATTTAACTGGACTCCCTTTGGAACTTATGAGCGCTGGGATTTCTTTATCGGAATTTCTAGTTCTATATTACAAGATCTTAAATGGGACAAACAAAGTAGAAGAAGTAACTAATAGCATACACGATGAAAAAAATAATAAATACTCCAAATGCTCCTGCCCCTATTGGGCCTTACAACCAAGCTGTTTTAGCTGACAACATGTTATATATTTCTGGACAAATTCCTATAGATCCTACAACCGGAAATTTGGTAGAAGGAGATATTAAAGAAGAAACAAAGCAATCTATGGAGAATCTGAAAGCGATTCTTGAAGAAGCTGGCACGACCTTTGAAAACGTCATCAAATCATCTATCTTTATTAAAGACATGAATCAGTTTGCTCAAATCAATGAAGTATATGCTACTTATTTTGATGCAGAAACTGCTCCCGCTAGAGAAACTGTAGAAGTAGCTAACCTTCCAAAGTTTGTAAATGTAGAAATTTCAATGATTGCTATGCTATAATAATTAGCACCTTATATAAAGTAAAAAAGCATCTAAGAAATTATTCTTAGATGCTTTTTTTATACTATTAATTAAAGAAGTTCAATAAAGAACTTAATGTAACTTATTAGATACTTTTTTGGTGAAACTTTACTAAACCATCAATAGGTTTTTGCAAAATCTGACCTACAATTAAATCATTACGCTCTAATGCTTTTCTAAGCTCATCACGTAAATAATACGCAATACTCCCTACAAACGATACAGGCACTTTAGTTGCCAGATCAAACTGCATGATGTAATTATTTATAAATTGTTGAAATCCTTTTTCAATAACACCTTTACAGTAAGGGTGCTCTTTATTCTCTACAATAAAACGGGCAAAAGTAGCTAGGTAAGTATTAGGATTAGGCTGCTTATAAAGATTTTCTTTAATCACATCTGCTTCCAAATTATACTCACTTGCAAATTTCTCTGCCAACTCTTTTGGTATTTTATTGAAATAATAATCTCGGATTAACTTTCTGCCGAAAAAATTACCACTACCATCATCCATAGGAATATACCCTAACGAAGTTACTTTTTGATATAATTTCTCACCATCATAATAACTGCAATTAGAACCTGTTCCCAAAATACATACAATACTTTGATCTCCTATTGCCGTAGTAGCGTACACTGCCGCATAAGTGTCTTCACGCACTTCAGCTATAGCGTTAGGAAAGAATACTTTGAAAATTTCCTTTAAGAAATCTTGCATTCTATCTGTTCCACAACCAGCTCCGTAAAAATATAAAGCAGAAACATCTTCTCTATTTTTAGAAAGCTCAAAATTATTAGCTAGCCTATCTTCTATAACAGGTCTTGTTAACACTTCTGGACTTAAGCCTAAGGTCTGCGTCAAAAAAAGTCTTTCCCCTTTTTCTGTTAAAGCAATCCAATCAGATTTTGTTGCGCCACTATCTACAATTAATATCATATGTATTGGGTATGAGTAGTAAAAAAATCCTGAAAGTAATCTTAGACTACCATCAGGATTTATTAAGGTTAAAAATTATAATTTTGAAACGTGCTGAACTAAATCTAACATTTTGTTAGAGAAACCTGCTTCGTTATCATACCATGATATTAATTTGAAGAATTTTGAATTTAATTCAATTCCTGCGCCTGCATCAAAAATACTTGTTCTAGCATCTCCAATAAAGTCTTGAGAAACTACTGCTTCTTCCGTATATCCTAAGATACCTTTTAACTCTCCTTCTGAAGCCGCTTTAAATACTTTTTTAATTTCTTCGTAAGAAGTCTCTTTTTGTAAACGAACCGTTAAATCAACAACAGAGACATCTGCAGTAGGTACTCTGAAAGCCATCCCTGTAAGTTTTCCTTTTAAAGCAGGAATTACTTTTGTCACTGCAACAGCAGCACCAGTTGAAGCTGGAATAATGTTTAACATTGCACTACGACCACCTCTCCAATCTTTTCTAGAAGGACCATCAACCGTCATTTGTGTTGCAGTAGTTGCATGCACAGTAGTCATCAAAGCCTCATCGATACCAAAGTTATCATTTAAAACTTTAGCTAAAGGTGCTAAACAGTTTGTAGTACAAGATGCATTAGAAACAATAGTATCAGATGCTTTAACGTCTTTATGGTTAACGCCCATTACAAACATTGGAGCATCTTTAGAAGGAGCAGAAATAACTACTTTCTTGGCACCACCATCAATATGGTATTGCGCTGTTTCCAACGTTGTAAAGATACCCGTACATTCTGCAACAATTTCTGCACCTACAGCATCCCACTTACAAGCTTTAGGGTCTCTTTCTGCAGTAATACGAACAGTTTTTCCGTTTACTACTAAGTGACCATCTTTAACTTCAACAGTACCATCAAACTTACCGTGAACAGAATCGTATTTTAATAAGTATGCTAAGTGCTCTACATCTAATAAATCATTAATTGCAACAACATCTACACCCTCTTTGGCAACACTAGTTCTAAATACTAATCTACCTATTCTACCGAAACCGTTAATTCCTATTTTTAAATTTGACATTTTAAATTTATTTGTTATTATTATTTGTTTCTAAATTATACGGTCATGATATCTGAAACTCGCATAAGTTCCTTATCTATTTTTGTATGACCTTTTATTGCTTTACTAATTGGCGTAAGCGTTATCTTGTTATCTTGAATACCGACCATTAAGCTAGACTTCCCTTCAAGAAGTGCTTCTACGGCTCTAACACCCATTCTACTTGCCAGTACTCTATCAAAACAAGAAGGAGAGCCTCCTCTTTGCATGTGCCCTAATACAGAAACACGACAATCATAAATTGGCAAATGCTCCTCTACATATTCTTTTAGTTCAAAAACATTCTTCCCTGTTTTATCCCCTTCTGCAACGACAACTATACTTGAAGATTTCCCTGAAGCTTTGCTTCGTTTTAAAGATTCTAACAAGCGTTCTAATCCTAAATTTTCTTCTGGTATAAGAATCTCCTCTGCCCCGGCACCTACTCCTGCATTTAAAGCTATATGCCCCACATCGCGGCCCATTACTTCAACGAAAAATAAACGGTTGTGAGAACTAGCAGTATCTCTAATTTTATCAATTACTTCTACCACTGTATTTAAGGCGGTATCAAAACCTAGTGTATAGGTCGTGCCAAAAATATCATTATCAATCGTCCCAGGAATACCAATAATTGGTACATTATATTCTTTATGAAAGATTAATGCTCCTGTAAAACTACCATCACCTCCGATAACCACTAAACCATCAATCCCTGCGGCTTGTAATTGGTCGTAAGCTTTTTTCCTACCTTCTTTAGTCTGAAACTCCATAGAACGAGCAGACTTTAAAATGGTACCTCCTTTATTTATAATGTTATTTACACTTCGCGCATCCATAGGCTTAAAGTCTCCTTCAATCATACCTTGGTAGCCACGGTAAATCCCCATGCAATCTATTTTCATATATGCACAAGTACGCACAACAGACCTTATTGCTGCGTTCATTCCGGGTGAATCTCCCCCAGATGTAAATACACCTATTTTTTTTATCTCCACTGTCATTTACTTCTATAAGTAACAAATTTAGGAAACTTTTCGGATTTAAATAAGCTATAAAACCCTTTATTTATAATAGTTACAAGCTATAACGTTTTCGTAACAAAGAGTTACATAAAAAAAGGAAAACGAACATTAGGCGCGTCAAATTCTTAAGAATAATCTTACGATTTTGCCTTAGGCTTAAAGCGCATGAGACTATCCTTAGCCATTTCTGTACGGATAGAATCTGAAGCTATCGTCTTTTGCTTTTTAGGTTTTCGAACAAATAGTTTACTTTTTAGCTCCTTGAAAGAATTAAAGTCTACTTGATAAGATAATCCCACCCCTTGAGTATATCCTTGCGTGTCTCCTATCAATTGCTCATCGGCGGTTTCTCTATTAAAGACTTTACCTTTTAAAGAACCATCTTCATTAAATAAATACTGCAACTCAAAATCGCCCCCGACATTAGAGTTCGTTAGTCCATCACCACCACCTACAGGAATCCCCACACTACCACTTAACAACCACTTTTCACTTAAGGTAGTCGCAAAATTAAAAATCGCTTTATTTTCGGTTTGATAACTAGAACTACCACTACTCCCCTGTTCATAAGAAAACCCGATATCTAGATTGTCATCATTATTATCAATCACAGAATTTAAAATCCCAGAAGCAGATTGCAATAAATTCCCCGTCAATGCTTGTTGATTAAAACTACCATTAGCCTCATTAACAAATGTACCTTGTGCCAATAGGAAGAAGGCATTATTAGCCGTTACCGTTGGATCTTGCAATTTATAAGCTAACTCTGATTTTATCACAGAACTGGCTGATGGAAAATCTATTTCATAATCAATAGTTGGGTGCTCTAAAGACTCTGACAAGCTAATAATTACGTTGGTGGCTATTCTTTTGGTGTAATCAGAATTATCCAATAGCGGCGCAGGATTTGCGTTTAAAGAATAAACCGCCTGCATTTTCAATTGCGCATCCAAAGGGTCTCCTTCCCAATTTATAGTACCCCCAGGCACTACTTTAAATGTTTTATCTATAACCCCACCTAGTTTAAACCTATATTCTCCTGTAACCACAACGAAGTCTCCGTTCATGATAAACTTATCTCTAGTATTCAATTCTATTTGAACTAAACCTGCCCCAGTACCTTTTAAACTACTTCCTGTTTTCTGATCAACAATAATTTCTACTTCTGCATCTGGTGTAATATCTAAATCAAAGGTCAGCTCTAATCCTTCATATTTCTTTTCATTACGCCCCGTTTCTTTTTCTTCTACTTTATTTTTGCTAATAAAATTGATAAAGGAATAATCTCCGACACTAGCTACATCACTAATTGGAATTTTCAAAGATGTGCCTTTTGCCGTTTCTCCTTCTACATTTATAGTCAATGCAGTGGTTGGCCCGTAGATACGCCCTTTCCCATTTAAATATCCTGTACCGTAATACAATTGCTCTTCATCAAAACTAGTATTTAAGATTAAGAACCTTTTGTTATTCGTATCTACATTAAGATCTAAATCCCAATCTCTAAAAAAGTTATGATTAATAACTCCGTTTAAAGAAGCCTTTGTTTTATGCAATACATCGGTAAGTTGAATATTTTGAAAATCAAAGGTTTGGTCTGATAATACCACTTGCGAATTAAAGCCAAAATCATAATCTACATTCAAATACGGAATTCCTAATCCGGCGTTTGAAAGGTTTAATACTCCTGAAATATCAGGATTATCTACCCTACCCTCTATTCTGGCATTACCAGAAACATACCCACGGATATTAGAAAGTATAGGTTCCCCTAAAGGAGCGAACGGTTCTAAGTTAAAATCATTAAACGTAGCCATTAAATCTGCGACCGTATTTTTACCACTAATATCTAAACTTCCATTTACATCTAAACGATCTACTCCCTTATCTGTAAGACGCGTGTTTAGTGTTATCTTGGTTAAGTTTTTATTTCCAATAGCATCTATCATAAGATTTCCTAGGTGAATATCATTCACAGAAAAATCTGTAATATCTAAACTAGAAGTTGGTCTGTAGACATTATTTTTTTGACGTATATGCAAAGTTCCATCTACCTTACCATCTAATCGCAAGCTATCTATTCTAGGTGTAATCTTATCTAGGGACACTATCTTAAACTCTAACTGTAAATCCTTATATGTAGAATCCGCAATCTGACCTCTTAAACGAATTTGCTCATCATTTTCATTATTCATCACAATTTCTTCAATTGTAATGCTATCCAATGTACTGTTTAAAATAACCTTATTATGAGAATCGCCCTCCTTATTCAGCATCCACTTATTCCCTTTAAAACTTACATCAGATGTTTTTAAACCGATGACAGATTTACGTTGATCATTAAAGGTATGGTAGAAGTTTAAATTAAATTTATCGCTGAAATCTTTGCCCCCCTTAAATTCGGTCCTAAAGAATAATGTATCTTTTAAGGTGGTATTAATCAGGTTAAAATCTTTAACATCATAATAACCAGTAGACAAATCTGCTACAGAAACGAAGGTATTAAAAAGCGGATTTTTATTATCAATCTTTATATCTAAGCTATCTAAGGTATTCCCAAATGCTTTGATACTAGGCGATTTAAAATTCAATTTAAAGTCACCCTTATCCGCAATAATATCCCCTTTTATAAATGTATTGGTACCAAAGGCCACATCTGGGAGAAATACTTCTACAATCTTATTATAAATTTTAAAATTAAAGGCTAGCTCTTGACCTTCTGAAATTTTAAATGGTTTATAGTTGGTATAAATACTCCCGACAGAATTAGCTGCCAATTTACCCAACTCTGCCACCTTAAACTTACCCTTCATATATCCTGTGATAATATCTGGAGAGTTTATATCAATATACCGCACCTGATTTTCTTCAAAACGAGAAGACACTTTAAAATCATCAAAATAATAGGTGTCATTTTTATTTTGATAACTAGTTCTAGAGAATTTTATATCTCCAACGATGTTATCTAGGGTATTACCCACGATATCCATATTTACATTACCCTTAAATATAGAAACACTATCTTTTATAAAGTTTAGCTTTCGGAAATCGGCATATTCCACATCCGCTATAAAGTTGAAGTTATTTTGCGCATCAGAAAAATCTGCCAACCCTTTAAAGGTAAACTTCATATTTTCATCCTTAGAAACCAATAGACCATCAAAAAGCTGTTCCTTTAAAATTCCGGATACTTTTAAATTTTGATAATTGTAATTATTAAAATTGATGGAATACACATCTCCAATAACTTCTGTATTCAAGGTTTCTTTGATAAACCCTTCCCCTTCTACATTTAAATCAAAGGTGGCATTCCCCAAATCTTCACTACCCACAAAGTACCCCAAATCAAAATCTATCAATGAGAAGAAACCTTTATAAGAAGCATTGTCTATGTCCTGAATACCGATCATTTCTAAATCAGAATAACTACTTCCAATAGCTGTATTTAAGTTAACTTTTGAATTTATAGTATTCTCTGTTACTGTTGCCTGCCCACGAATGGTAAATTCTCCTAGACGTTCAAAAGACGGAGGTATATTCTCCCCTAAAAGTCTAGGCATCAAGCTTCTTAGCTGAAAATAGCTACTAGATATATTTTTGATTTGAGCTTCCATAACAAATGGATTATCACTCTTAAATAAATTTTTGAAATTAAAATCGCCACGCACCCCCGTGTTATCTGAAGTAAGGAATAAATCATCTAAGGTCAGATCATTTAATACGCCACTAAAATGTGAAGAGAAATAGGCTTCTTTATTTCTTCCAAACTCATTATACAAATGGTTTATTTCATTAAACGAGAGTTTTGAGTCTACAAAGTCTGCCGTAAATTTCACTTTATTAACGAAGTCCAAGAAATCTCCTGGACCATAGTCCATTATCAAGTTTCCTTTTATCTCAGATTCTTTAGATTTTATCTCGAGCGAATCAAACGTCATTTGCTCTTTGGTATACTTAAATAGAGTAGACATGCGTTCTACTTGCAAATCTCGTTTACTTGTAAAGGATAAATCTTTAATATTCGTAGTAACCTCTGGCCCCAGTATTTGCAACTTTTCGGCATCAATTTGTAAATCCGTAAACTTCAATACTTCGTAAGTTTCTAGATTTTCATCGGTAAAGGTAAACTTGCTATTCTCTATAAACACCTCTGTTGCCGTAAATAAAAACGGAGGTGTTCCAGGATCTCTAGGCTTACCATCATCTAGCTTTGCTATAAAAACATTTATGTTAGAGGTGGTTTCGCCCTTATATGTTTTTAATTTGAAATTAAGCTCATCAACAGTAATGGCTCCAAATTCTAAATCGCCATTAATAAGATTTCTAATACTTACTATTGATGTGTTTAATTTCTTGATGTAAAAAAGTGTGTCTTTCTGATAATCTTTGATATACACACCTTTCAAATCGGTATCCCAAGTAATAAAAGAAACTTTGAGTTTATCTAAAGAAATATTAGTCTTATAGGTATCATTAATAGACTTCGTAACCTTTGCTGCTAAAGAAGTCTGCACTATGGGGAGCGAAAAAACAAGCGTCGTCAAAACACAGATAATTAATATTACCAGCAGGAAGCGAACTATTATTTTACCCAGTTTTTTGATAGGACTTTTATGTTTTATCTTTGCACTCCAATTATTATTCCAATTTGCATGGAAAACGAAACAATTTATATACTTGCTATAGAGTCTTCTTGTGATGACACATCTGCAGCCGTTTTACACAACAACAAAAGACTCAGTAACGTCGTAGCAACCCAAAAAATTCATGAAGAATATGGCGGTGTTGTCCCTGAACTTGCGTCAAGAGCACACCAACAAAACATAGTTCCCGTAGTTCATCAAGCGTTAGCTAAGGCAAATATCGATAAAAAACAGTTATCCGCCATAGCTTTTACGCGCGGACCTGGACTTATGGGTTCATTATTAGTAGGAACCTCTTTTGCTAAGTCATTATCCTTAGGTTTAAACATCCCTCTAATAGAGGTAAATCATATGCAAGCGCATATTTTAGCTCATTTTATTGAGGAAGAAAACAGTAAAAAACCTGCGTTTCCTTTTTTAGCCATGACCATCAGTGGTGGACATACACAAATTGTACTTGTCCGCGATTATTTTGATATGGAAATACTAGGACAAACCCTTGATGATGCCGTTGGCGAAGCCTTTGATAAATCTGCCAAAATATTAGGCTTGCCCTACCCAGGGGGGCCGTTAATCGACAAATATGCGCAATTAGGAAACCCTAAAGCTTTTCCGTTTCCAAAACCGAAAGTACGTGATCTCGATTTTAGTTTTAGCGGATTAAAAACAAGCATCCTTTATTTCTGTCAAAAAAAGGTAAAAGAAGACCCTAATTTCTTAGTAGAAAATAGAGATGATATTTGCGCCTCCATTCAATACACTATTATTGACATACTAATGTCTAAGCTTAAAAAAGCGGTTAAACAAACTGGCGTAAAGAGAATAGCAATTGGCGGTGGCGTTTCTGCAAATTCAGGCATTAGAAAAGCCTTAGTTGATGCAGAGCAGCGGTATGGATGGGAAACGTTTATTCCTAAATTTGAATACTGTACCGATAATGCCGCAATGATTGGAATTGTGGGGTACCTGAAATATAAAGAAAGTAAGTTCTCTAATCAGAATATTAGCGCCAAGGCGCGCTACGTAATTACAGAGTCTGCTAATTAATGGCTTACAATGAGCAACTTTCCGAGCGTATTGAAGCATCTTTGCGTTATTTTCCCAAAGATATTTCTGAAGCCATGACTCAAAAAAAAATGTTTGGCGGAATAGTTTTCTTATACAAAGGAAAAATGGCGATTGGCGTAATTAAACAAGACCTCATGGTACGTGTTATTTCAGCAAAAATGGATGAGACCATGAAAAAAGAAGCAGTACGCCCCATGGACTTTACAAAAAAGCCTATCAAAGAATATATCTATGTAGGCGCAAAAGGCATAAAAACTGAAGAAGAATTACAATTTTACATCGAACTTGGGTTAGAGCACGCGCTAACCAAAGTATAATACCACAAGAAAAAATGCAACTTTTTTACAACCCTGACATTGATCAAAATTCTCCTGAGTTTATCTTCCCTACCGAAGAAAGCAAGCACATTGTAAAAGTCCTACGAAAATCAGAAGGCGACATCCTCCACATTACTAACGGAAAAGGGTTTCTATTCGAAGCTCAAATCTTACGTGCAGATATGCGAAAATGTGCTGCTAGCATCACTAAAGCAACTTTTCATGAAAAGACAACACCAGCATTACATCTTGCGGTTGCACCTACAAAAATGAATGATCGATATGAGTGGTTTTTAGAAAAAGCTACAGAAATAGGTATTGCAGAGATCACTCCCATTATATGCGATAATTCTGAACGAAAAGTTCTGAAATTAGAACGCATGGAAAAAGTACTACAATCTGCCATGAAACAATCGTTGCAATATCACCTACCAAAATTAAACGAACCCATTAGCGCAAAAACACTTATAGCACAAAACAACCCCGACAACTACAAAGAGCAGCAATTCTTTATAGCTCATTGTGAAGAAACTGAGAAAACGGATTTAAAAGAGCGCTTAACTCCAGGTAATAATGCATTGATGCTTATTGGCCCTGAAGGAGATTTCAGCCCCTCTGAAATAGCATTAGCGCTAGAATTAGGCTACAAACCTGTTTCTTTAGGGGAAAACCGACTTAGGACAGAAACAGCCGCGATATTTGCCTGCGCTACCATGAAATTAGTCAATTAAGAACAAGTATTTAAGTTTCCATTAGCTCTAAATACTAACTTTAGTAGCACCAGTTATATCAAAGGCATTGTTTTCCGCAATAAGTATGAGTGATAGTTTATCGTTTGCTTTTACCATATCCGGGATCTGAATAACACCACTGTCATTCATTTTTAAGTTTACATACTTTTCAGCAACTACGATATTGCTATTCACTAGCGTTCTATTTCTATTTTCACCACGTTTAACCTCCGTACTTCTTTGATCTAGTACCAAGACTGCCCGTAATTTTTTATCAGACAAATTACCCGTTATTTTATACTCAAAATTTATCGTAGCTGCATCTGCTTTTACCGTAGATAAAGTTATCTCATTACGGGCTTTTACTTTTCTAAACGTATTGATATTAGCATACATTTCTGATGAATTAGAGCCTACAAAATGAGTCTTTCCATTGACCACCACTTGCGGAGTATAATTGCTCTTATTTCTGAATTTATAATTATATGCGGTTTGTTTTTCAGTAAACACCGCCTTACTAAAGGGGTCTTTCCAACCTATATAATTCCAATAATCTACATGATAAGATAACGCTATAACCTCTTCACTGTACGCCTTCTTCACTTTATCCAATAAAACATCTGCTGGAGGACAACTAGAACACCCTTGTGAAGTATACAATTCTAACACCACTATACTTTCAATTAGTGATGATTTTACAGGAGACTCTTCAGTATGTAACGCAGATTTAAAAGAAGTTATCGCGAAACTTATTAAAAGTAATCCTAAAAATATCCCTTTATTCTTCATAATATTTTAAATTTGAAACTATACAGAATGTCGATTTTACATGAAAGTACTTACCTTTTTAGCGGTCTTTATTAGTTTTTTAACAATGAGCGCACAAGAAATTGCCATTTTGAAATACAATGGCGGAGGTGATTGGTATGCAAACCCTACCGCATTGCCTAATCTAATCAAATTCTGTAACACCCATATAGGAACGGCATTAACAGAAAAGCCCGAAATAGTAACAGCCAATAGCCCTGAGGTATTCCAATACCCTTTTCTACATATGACAGGACATGGGAATGTATTTTTCTCAGAAGAAGATGCCGATAATTTGAGAACCTATTTATTAGGCGGAGGCTTCTTACATATTGACGACAACTATGGTATGGAACCATATTTAAAAAAAGAACTATCTAAAGTTTTTCCTGATAAAGAACTAATAGAATTAAGTGCCGATAATCCCATCTTTAAACAAACTTTTAGTTTCCCTAAAGGATTACCAAAAATTCACGAACACGACGGAAAAAGACCTCAGGCTTTTGGTATCTTTCACGAAAACAAGCTTATACTCCTATTTACATTTGAAAGTGATTTAGGTGATGGCTGGGAAGACCCACAGGTACACAACGATCCGCCAGAAGTACGCTTAAAAGCATTACAAATGGGCGCCAATATTATTCAATATGTTTTTAAAAATTAATTAATGACGTCAAAAATTATATCTAAGGGCATTTTAAGAGCCATCGGTATCATAACCGCTATCTTACTTACCCTATACTTTATTTACCAAATACAGTCTGTCATTGCCTATTTGTGTATTGCGGCAGTCATAGCGTTAATAGGCAGACCTGTTGTAATTTTTTTACGTGATAAATTAAAAACACCCAACACCTTAGCCGTTATAATTACCATGCTATTAATGGTGGGGTTACTATCGGGAATCATTGCCTTATTTATCCCCTTATTAACAGAACAAGGAAAAAACTTATCCCTTTTAGATATTGATCAATTACAGGAGAATATTAATGACTTATACAATCAAGTTACGCAATACTTTAGCGCTTCTCCTGAAAAGGTCACAAAGATATTGGAAGAATCTCACCTAGAAAAAAACATCTTGGAAGGCTTGGATGTAGGATTTATTCCGAATTTCTTAAACACCTTTTTAGATGTTCTAAGCACCACTAGTATTGGTTTATTTTCTGTTTTATTTATATCTTTCTTCTTCCTCAAAGACAGTAATCTTTTGCAAAATGGCCTTTTAATGTTTATGCCAAAAGGCAAGGAAGGTAAGATGAAAAACTCTATTCTTAAGATTAATGATTTACTTTCCAGATACTTTGTCGGACTTCTTTTACAGTTGTTTATTCTCTTTGTAATTTACACCATAACACTACTATTAGTAGGTATAGAAAATGCTATTGTCATTGCATTTTTATGTGCCCTATTTAACATCATCCCATACATTGGTCCCATCATCGGAGGAGTACTCATGATTATACTCACCATGACCACCAATCTAGGAGCAGATTTCAGCGCCATAATACTTCCAAAAACAGGGTATGTTATTATTGGTTTAGCCGTAGGGCAGCTCATCGACAATTTCTTTTCTCAGCCTTTTATTTTCTCTAATAGCGTAAAATCTCACCCCTTAGAAATTTTCTTAATTATCATTATCGCCGGATTATTATTCGGTATCGTAGGAATGATTGTAGCCGTACCGGGATACACGGTAATTAAGGTGATTCTTAAAGAGTTTTTATCAGAAAATAAGTTTGTAAAATCATTGACCAATAATTTATAGTATTACTTTGAATAAAAATATATTAAATACTGGTGTACAAGATTTTATATCTAATAATTGGAATACTGACATCATGTCAGTATTACTCAAAAAACAGCAATTTACAGCGGTAACTCAAAAAGAGCTAGCAGAACAGTTAGAAGCTAAAAAAAAATGTAAAGAAAAGCTCCCTACTTGGTTTAATACTCCTGAAATTTACTATCCTAACAAATTGAATATTGAGCAAACCTCCTCGGAAACTACTGCCCAATATAAGACAAATTTAGTCAACGGAAATTCATTGATAGACCTCACAGGAGGCTTTGGAATAGACAGCTATTTCTTTAGTGAAAAAATAGCCAAAATATACCATTGTGAACTCAACGAAAATCTATCTAAAATTGCAGTACATAATTTTGAAATTTTAGGCAGAAAAAACATTACTTGCATTCCTGAAAACGGACTTGAATACCTCTCCAAAACAGCGCAATTATTTGATTGGATTTTTATTGACCCATCACGAAGAAATGATGCTAAAGAAAAAGTGTTTTTCCTTGCTGATTGCCTACCCAATGTCCCTGAAAATTTACCATTGCTTTTTTCTAAATCTAAATATATTTTAGTCAAGACTTCTCCCCTTTTAGACTTTACTATTGGAATTGGTGAATTGAAGTTTGTAAAAGAAATTCAAGTAGTTGCACTTCAAAATGATGTAAAAGAATTACTATGGATTTTAGAGCATAATTACTCAGGTGCTATTACCATCAAAACCGTCAATCTTTCAAAGACCGCCACTGAAAAATTTGAGTTTAACCCCCATACAGAAAAAGAAACTATCTCTAGCTTCTCTCAACCACAAACCTATCTTTACGAACCCAATAGTGCTATTTTAAAATCCGGTGCTTTTAAGAGTGTAGGAGCACATTTTAAACTCAACAAATTACATGAACATAGTCACCTTTATACTTCTGATTGTTTAGTAGAGTTTCCCGGAAGAATATTTAAGATTACGGCTGTGCTTCCCTACCAAAAAAAAGAACTCCAGAAGCAAAAATTTACCAAAGCAAATATCACGACACGCAACTTCCCCGAGCCTGTGGCGTCTATTCGTAAAAAATTTAAAATTAAGGATGGTGGTGACCAGTATTTATTCTTTACCACAGCTATAAATGATAAGCTCATTGTTCTTAACTGCACTAAAGCATAGAAACTATTGCTTTGTTTCCAAGGAACCAATCCACGTCAGCAATTGATTAGGCCATTCTTTTAAAAACTCATTATGAAGTCCTAATCCAAATCCATGTCCGCCATCAGGGTAAATAAAAAGAGCCGCCAGTACCTTATTTGCTCTTAAGGCATTATAAAACAACAGACTATTCTCAACTGGTACAGCTGTGTCATCTGTAGCATGTATTAAAAATGTAGGAGGCGTATTGGCGCTCACCTTCATTTCGTTAGAAAAATATTCCACCCGTTCTTGCGATGGGTTTTTTCCTAGAAGGGAATTTTTAGATCCTTGATGTGTTTTCTCTTTCATAGTAATTACCGGGTACACTAAGGCCATAAAATCTGGTCTAGCACTTACCTCATCTATACGGTCTTGCTTGGCATACACCTCCTCGTTAAAATGAGTTCCTAATGTAGCTGCTAAATGTCCTCCCGCAGAAAAACCAATAATTCCAATGTCGTTGGGATTAATATTCCATGTTGTAGCGTTTGCTCTCGTGATGCGCATTGCCCGTTGCGCATCTTGCAATGGCACATTATGTGCTTCTATTAAAGATTTGGAATTAGGTAATCTAGATTTTACAACAATAGCTGCAATACCTTGCGCATTTAAAAATTTTGCCACATCTGTACCCTCCCAGTCATATGCTAGAAACTGGTAACCACCTCCAGGAAATATAAGCATCGCTTTAGCATTAGCGCCTCTTTTTGCTGGTAAAAATACTTGCATTGTAGGCTCTTGAACCAACCTATACCGCAAAATTTCGCTATATTCTTTTACCTCTCTTTCATCGGTATCAATTCTATTCGGAATTTCCTTAGGCCAAATGGGAAGAATCGTATCCTGAGCCGTTAGCAATCCTACTTCAAGAAAAAGCAAAAAACAACCGATTACAATCTTTGTCATAATTTATATTTGATTAAGACTCGCAGTCCCATTTAAAATTAGCAATCTTAGCATTACTCCCTGCGCTCAAATTATAATGCCACCACTCTGTTCTAATAGACCAAAAGCCAAAAGACTCCATAGTTTCTTTCAACACTTTTCGATGGGCTAATATTTCTCCTGGCAAATTGTAGTTATCATGATACGCTTTCTTTCCGAAAAAGTCAAAATCTGTTCCCATATCTACTGCTACTCCTTCCATGGTAACAAGGGTAATATCTACCGCTCCGCCTTTGTTATGAATGGAGCCTTTTACAGGATTTGCAACATATTGCGGGTTTGGCACAATCTCCCACATCTTGTATTGAACAGAATTAGGCCTGTAACAGTCATAAAACTTAATCTTATAGCCTTTCTCCATAAAGGCAGCATTTGCCTTGAGTAATGCTTTAGCGGTCCTTACACGGGTGTAACATTCCGCACAATCATAAACTTTAGCTTTTAAAAAATTATTGGTTGTTGCATAGCGTAAGTCATATACAAAATCTGCACTATAATCTGCTAAACGAATGAAAGTGGTGTCCGCTAAGCCTGCTAGGCTTTTTAACTTAGGTTTCGCGGGAATGTTAAACGGTACCGTTTTTATAGTGTCTAGTTCTTTTTCCACTACTTTAACGGTATCCTGTACCACTTCTTTGGGCTCGTCTTTACACGATATAAAGAACGAAAAAACGACCATAATACAACTAATTCTAACCCACTGCATACCTAAAGATAATTCAAAAATTGGAGTGTAAATTACTAGAAAGTTTTTAAACATTCCCTTTTTGAAGTCTGAAATATAGTTCTTTCATAAATTTCCGAATCCTATGGTACTGTAAAACGCTCTAGCAGGAAGCAAGTCATCCCCGCAAAATATTAGGTTAGCAAATTCCCTTTTTCATCCCATGCTGCTTTCGTATTTCGTTTGCTTTGATCTACACATTTTGCTAGCCATTCTTCCTCATAAGCCATTCCATGTTGTTTTAAAACATCCTCAGGCACGCCATCCCACACATTAGGAGAATTCCCGACATACCCCAAATCTTTAATTCCCATTTTTGAGGTGTAATAACCCGTCAAGGTTAAATTTCTTATTAGTGAGAAAAATTGAACCTCTAAAGGTCTTTCATTTTCAGGAACCTCAACATCGGGATAGGCAATAGCATCTAATACTATTTTTTGCTGTTCAGGCGTAGCTGCAATAAATTCAACACTAAAATCTGTATTACTCTTATGATCTAACCACATTAAACCACCACGTATAGGGGTTTGAAATTTAGGATAATCTTTCGTCATAAACTCAATGAAATCTGGCACTCCAGCATCTAAAGCACTACCGTAACTTTCATTAGCGGGCAGAATTAACGCTACTAAAACATTTAATGTTGCCAATTCATGAGGGTGTAAAAACTGCTCTGCATTGAGTTTTTCTATCAATTCTTTTTCCTCAGGAGTTCTCCCAAAATGGTTTTCTGCAGCTAAGGCTATATTTTCTCCTGTTGGTTCAACATTTTCTGGCTTACAGCCATTGAGCGCTAAACCACCTGCTACGCCACCTAAAATAATCGATTTTATACTTTTTCTTCTATCCATTTCTTTAGATGTTTTGCATTTTAAGCTGTTCTACAATATAGTCTGATGTTCTCCAGGATAGGGCTAGAATAGTCCAAGTTGGATTTTTATCTGCCTGAGATACAAAAGGACCTGCATCTACTATAAAAACATTATCAACCTCATGCAGTTGTTGATGTTGATTTACCACAGACGTTTTTGGATCATCCCCCATTCGGGTCGTACCTACTTCGTGTATAATTTCTCCAGGAGCATAAATACCATTTTTCTGGGCCAATGTTGGTTTATCACCTAAAACAGTACCACCCATATTATGAATAATCTCTTCAAAACTTTCATGCATATGCCCTACTTGTTTTATTTCATGGTCTGTCCATTGGTACTTAAACTTCAAGACTGGAATCCCGAATTCATCTACTTTAGTTGAGTCTATATCACACTTATTCTCTCTTTGAGGTATAGACTCTCCACGGCCACCGAAACCAACGGTAGAACCATAATATTTTTTTACTTCATCTCTTAGTGGGTTTCCGTAGCCCCCCACTTTTATACCGAAATATTTATTAAAATCGTTGTGATTAAATCCAAAGCCATAGCTAGGCATTCCCATTCCTCCCCATACTTCAATATGGTAGCCTCTCGCAAAATCTAGTTTTTTATTATCCAACCACCATGGTGTATAGACATGCATTCCTCCTACACCATCTTCGTTATACATTTTACGATTCATTAAATCAGGGATAAAAGCAGACCTACTCCCTCCTGTTGAATCATGTAAATATTTTCCGACAATATCACTACTATTCCCTAAACCATTAGGGTGTTGTTTACTCTTTGAGTTCAAAAGAATACGGGCAGAGCTACAGGCTGACGCTGCAAGAACAATGATTTTTCCTTTTAATTTATATTCTTTCCTATCTTCTTTATTAATATAAGAGACTCCCGTGGCTTTCCCTTCTTCATTGGTTGTAATTTCGCGTACCATGGCATTGACAAAAAGATCTATTTTTCCGCCATTTTTTTGAGCAGGAAAAATTAAACAAGTCCCTGATGAAAAATCCGCATGCACAGAACATGCACGAGAGCATTGGCCGCAATAAAAGCAAATTCCTCGTTCATCATTTATTCTTTTAGTAAGCATGGACATTCGCGATGGGAACACCGGAATATTAGATTTTCTAGCTCCTTTTATATAAAACAACTCATGAAGTCTTGGTTTTGGCGGGGGAAGAAAAAACCCGTCTGGATCATTAGGTAAACCTTCATTGGTACCAAAAACTCCTATCAACTTATCTACTTTATCATAATAAGGCTTCACATCATCGTAGCCAATTGGCCAGTTATCTCCTAAGCCATCCATACTTTTACGCTTAAAATCATTAGGACCAAAACGTAATGAAATTCTCCCCCAGTGATTGGTTCTACCTCCTAACATTCTAGATCTAAACCATCTAAAATTTGTCCCTTCTTCATTTGTATACGGCTCTCCATCAATATCCCATCCGCCATAGGCACTATCAAAATCTCCAAAAGGTCTAACTGTATTTGCCCCTCTTCTAGGAGACTCATACGGCCATTTAAGTTGTGTTTGTTGTTCTGGAGCTCCAGGATCAAAATAAGGACCTGCTTCTACAACAGCTACTTTTAAACCTGCTTCTGCAAGAATTTTGGTCGCCATGCCTCCTCCAGCTCCCGAACCTACGATTATGACATCGTACATGGTAGAATTTTCTATAATCTGCATAAATTGATACGTTTGGTTGCTAATTTATCGGAGTTAAGTTACATCTTTTTTTGATTCTTAAACCATTTATACAATTTTGGATCTTTATAAACTACATCCCAAATGGCATGACCGTAATGTTCATAACTCGTTAAAGAAACATTATATCCTAAAGATTTTAGCCTGTGCACCATTTCTTCAGATTCCGCATACGGAATAATAGAATCTTTCTTTCCATGAAAGACTTTTATAGGTAAATTTTTGTCCATCCAATGCGCATAAGGTGTTGGTGCCATTCCGCAAACAACAGCCAATGCTGCAAATTTTTCAGGATATGCTATCGCTAAGTCCCAAGCCGCAGCTCCTCCACGACTCAGCCCCGTTAGATATATTTTTTTTTCATCTATTCGGTTTTGCGCAACCACGGTATCCAACAATTGCATTACCGCTTCTGTATTCCACATTTTTGTAGGCTCTTGTAATTGTGGCACAAGAATTAAAAATGGATATTCAGTACCGTCTATCAACGCATCTGGTGGAGGCATTTTGTCTTGTCCTTTCTTGGGGATGCTTCCTGAGCCATGTAAAAACAAAAGAATTCCGTATGTTTTTGTCGTCTGTACCTCATAGTCTTCCGGGTAATAAAGATAATAATCCATTGGTTTTGTTACTACTGTTTCAAGATGCCCTTCTATAACGGTAGATTGACTAGCACAGGACAGCATTTGAAAAGCAAAAAATAATAGGGCTGTAATTTTCATTATTTTAATCATGTAGCATTTTAAAAGGGAAAAGTTACAAAAAAGACACGTGGCTGCATAAAAAAAGCCCTGATCAACAAAATTGAACAGGGCTTAGTGGTTGTAGTTGTTTCTATGTAAAACTTACGCTCTTAATCTTTTGATTAAAGCTAATGTTTCTCTAACTGTTTTTTCTAAACCAGCATAATCTTTATTTGCTAAGACTTCTTTGCTAATAAGTTTAGACCCCATACCTACACAAGTAACACCAGCATCAAACCAACCTTTTAGGTTAGCTTCATCTGTACTTACACCACCTGTAGGCATAATGCTTGTCCATGGTTGTGGGCCTTTAATTCCCTTTACAAATCCAGGGCCATATAAATCTCCAGGGAAAAGTTTTACAACTTCACATCCTAATTCTTCAGCAGCATTTATTTCTGTTAAAGAACCACATCCAGGAGACCACAATACTTTTCTACGGTTACATACTTTTGCAATATCAACACGTAATGAAGGAGTAACTATAAAGTTAGCACCCATTTGCATAAACATAGAAGCTGCAGCTGCATCTGTAATAGAACCTACTCCTAAGATCATTCCAGGAAGTTCTTTGATTGCATACTTGTTTAATTCAGAAAAAACCTCAAAAGCGAAATCTCCTCTAGCCGTAAACTCCATTAAACGAGCTCCACCATCATAAACTGCTTTTAATACTTTTTTTCCTAACTCAACATCAGGATGATAAAATAAAGGAACCATTCCGTTTTCCTTCATCACATTCGCTACTTCAATTCGAGTGTACTGTGCCATTTTTTAAATATAGTTTTAGTTTTAAAACTAGGCTGAAATCAAATTAAAATCAACCTACTTATAATTTTATTTGTTGTTAAATTGAATTCAAATGTACAATTTATAATTTTTATTTAAACGATTAACCACCAATAAAAACGCAATAATTTTAAAAATTCACTTTTTGATTATTTATCGTATAAAAAATGAAATAGCAAGATACCTTCAGGAATCTTAGAAAATTACAACTGCTCTAAAAACTGATGAAGGGCGGCATTTTCATTCGCCTTCTTCCATACCGCAAAAAGGGATGTGGTATGACTGACATTAGTTAATTCTATAAATTTTATTTTGTAATTAAAGTCGTCCCGCAAAGAATTTGGCACAATTGCTATGCCCATTTTATTTTCTACCAATTTAAAAATTGTAGGCCCGTGAATAGATTTATGAGAAATTTTAGGACTGAAGCCATATTCCGCACATAAATTCAAGATCTGCTGATAATACAACGGACTGTTCTCATTAGGAAACAGAATAAAAGATTCTTCAGAAAGTGCTCCAATATTCTTGAAATTACTGGCGTCAACAGCATGATCTTCTGGTAATACTAAAGAAAAATTTTCCCGATACACCAATTTTAACTGCATATTAGAAGTCACCGAATTAGAGCGCATAAAACCAACATCAAGAGTGTCATTTTCCAGCGCTCTTAATTGCTCTTTATTAATAAGCTCCTCTAACTTCAAATTAATCTTAGGATGCAATGCACTATATTTTTTAATTATTGGTGGCAAATAACGGTACATCGCAGAACCCACGAAACCTATAGTAAGCTGCCCTTCTTCTCCCGCTAGCTGAGAATGCCAATGTGCAAGAGCATCATCTACCTGTTTTAGTATTTGTTTTGCTTGTGTCACAAATAAGGTGCCTGCCGTAGTGAGTTCTACCTTTCTATTGGTTCTTTTAAATAATTGACGACCAAGAATTGCTTCCAGCTGTTTTATTTGCTGGCTTAATGCAGATTGTGATATAAAGAGAAGCTCTGCACTCTGCGTGTAGTGTAAATTTTCTGCTAACACCAGAAAGTAACGAAGTAATCTAAATTCTAATTGATTTGTTTTACTTATCATTTAACACTTAATAAGAATTGTTTCAAATTAAAAGTACACTTATTTTTGATTAAAAATAAACTTAGCTATGGTTACATCTAAAATAAAAGCCTTAGAGGCTATACTAGAAGCCTTATTTATTCCCTATAGAAATAGCGTCCCGGATGTTTTAAAAGTTACTAATGGAATGATTGCCGAGGGTATTATTTCGGAAGAGCACGAAATTATTAATGACCATATTGCTTTTAGAACATTAGGAGTACCAAACTTGGGGATCACTTCGTTTGAAAAGATATTTTTGCACTATGGTTATGAAAAAAAAGACTATTACTTTTTTGAAGGAAAAAAGTTAGACGGATACTGGTATGCTCCTCCGGCAGATCACCTACCACGGATTTTCATGAGTGAATTGCGCGTTCAAGATTTATCAGAACAAACACAACAAATCATCCATAAATACACTAAACACATCACTAGTGACCCTGTAGACGCATTAGACTTGGATGCTACTGAAGCTGTAGGATCTTTTTTTCACAAAGCACTTTGGGAACTCCCTACCCTACCAGATTATTTAGCACTTGCAGCTGAAAGCGAGTATGCGGCTTGGGTTATTTACAACCGCTACTATTTAAATCATTACACCATTAGTGTACATGACTTACCTGACAATTACAACACCGTAGAAAAATTTAATGTCTTTCTTGAAGGCTTAGACATTAAACTAAATACCGCTGGAGGTAAAATTAAAGTAAGTCCAGACGGACTCTTAAAACAAAGTAGTACGGTAGCCAAAACATTTGACGCAACATTCGCCAACGGAGAAGTCTATACTATATCTGGAAGCTATGTAGAGTTTGCCGAGCGTTTACCACTGCCTGAGTTTGCCGCTAAAGGACTTACTAATTTTACACGCCAGCAAAGGCGTGATGGTTTTGAATCCGCTAATGCTGATAAAATATTTGAAAGTACGTATAACGAGCAGACAAAAAAATAAGACTACTTGAATCTCACAAAAATCCCTTGATGTAACTCAAGGGATTTTTTTTGTAGCACCCTAGCCATACATATGGCAAAAATGTACTTTTTATGATGCGCCAAACATATGCACAACTAGAAATTTTGTCAGCTTTGCACCTGTGGCATTATTACTGCAATTAGATGTAAAAGGAAGTTCCTATTTTCTAGAAAAATTAAGATCGATGCGTCAAGAAGTCCCCTTAAAAAACAGCAGCTATACACCTGATATTCTGGGTGATGGATTTGAACGAGTGACGCTAGAATTGTCCCCTGATTACGAAGGAGAGGTTATCGCTACTTTAATTCGCAGCACAACGCACACAACATCTGAAAAAGCGGTTTTATATGTTCACGGTTTTAATGATTATTTCTTCCAGAAAGAAATGGCATTAAACTTTAATGATCATGGGTATAATTTCTACGCACTAGACTTGCGGAAATATGGAAGGTCTTACCTGAAGCATCAAAAATTTAATAATGTTCGCGCTCTTTCAGAATATGATGAAGAAATACACCAGGCGTTGCAGCTCATCAAATTAGAAAACAACCATCAGGTACTTTTAATGGGGCATTCTGCTGGCGGATTGATCACCACCAATTATGCGGCAAACCATCTACACAGTAATTTATTTCATGGCTTGATAGGCAACAGTCCGTTTTATGAGTTTAATTTAGGATATTTTACTAGAACACTGATAGTTCCTGTTGCAGCTTTCCTAGGTCACTATTTTCCTAATATTCGCATTTCAGGAATACCTTCTGGAAGTTATGGAAAAAGTATCCATGCAGAGAGTCATGGTGAATGGGACTATTCTTTGACGTGGAAACCTCATGAAGTGCCTAAAATAAATTTAGGCTTTATCACTGCCATCCATGCTGCTCAAAAAAACATCCGAAGAAAACAAGTTATAGGTATTCCTACTCTTATACTTCATAGCAGCACTACTGTTCATGAAAAAAATTGGTCTGAAAAATTCCAAGAAGGAGACGCCGTCTTAGATATAGATCACATTAAAAAATACGCCAATAAATTAAAAGGCAGTATTACCGTAGTAGAGATAAAGAAGGGCTTACACGACTTAATTTTATCAAAAAAACCAGTACGAGAAGCCGTTTATAAGGTATTATTCGATTGGATTAATACTAATTTTAATAGGACGCACTAAGTATTGTATACCGCCGTATCTATGCAAAAGATATGCAAACAACAACATTACAACATATATTTAGAGTCCTATTAGCACTATTTATGATATACGCTGGCTATAGCCATTTAACTTTTAATCGGATAGATTTTCAAGCCCAAGTACCTGACTTTATTCCCATAAACAAAGACTTTGTTGTGGTAGCGTCAGGCTTTGTAGAAATAGCATTAGGTTTGGCCCTATTGCTATGGACCCAGCATAAAACAACTATAGGGTGGATTCTTGCCTTATTCTTTATCTTAGTATTCCCAGGAAATATTGCGCAATACTTAAATCAGAAAGATGCCTTTGGTGCTCTAAACTCAGATAAAGCCCGATTAATAAGACTCTTTTTTCAACCTGTGCTCATTGCATGGGTACTTTGGTCTACTGGCGCTTGGCAATCTTGGAGAACTTCAAAAAAATAACATACAATGAAAGCATTACAAATAATACAATACGGAACCCTAAAAGACAGTCTATCTATACAAGAAGTAGAAAAACCAGAAATTAAGGCCAATGATATTTTAGTAGAAGTTAAAGCAGCCTCGCTAAATCCTATAGATTACAAACTAGCCGAAGGACACCTAAAAGATATGGTTCCTCTAAACTTACCTACCACCATTGGATATGACGTAAGCGGTATTGTGATAGCACTAGGCGATGACGTTCAAAATTTTGAACTTGGTGATGAAATTTATGCTAGGGTTCCTCAGGAGCAAATGGGTACCGTAGCCGAATATGTAGCTATTAACGTTAAATACGCGGCCAAAAAACCACTAAATAGTTCTTTTGAAGAAGCTGCTGCACTGCCTTTAGCTGGTCTTACTGCGATACAAGCTCTAGAACGTGTAGGTATTAAAAAGGACGACAGAATTTTGATCCATGCGGGATCTGGCGGGGTCGGGAGTTTCGCTATTCAGTATGCAAAAATTAAAGGTGCTATTGTGTATACCACCACCAGTACTAAAAATGTAGATTGGGTAAAAGCCCTAGGTGCAGACCGTGTTATAGATTATAAAACTGAAGATTACCAAGATGTTGCTGAAAATTTAGATATTGTTTTTGACACCTTAGGAAATGACTATACACTTGATGCCTTTAACATTATTAAAGACGGCGGGAGCGTAACGAGTATTGTTGGGCCGCCAGATGAAGAAACAGCACAGCAAATGGGAATGACAGATTACACGCTTCCTAGAAAGTTAGCGCAGTTGATAGAAAAAAAATCGGCCACTTACAAGCTAACTTGGATGCAACCAAACGCAGCCCAATTACAAACCGTTGCAACAATGGTAGATGCCGGAGTTATAAAACCTATTATAGATTTAATTTACCCATTTGAAGATGGTGTTTCTGCTTATGAATATTTAGCAGAGGGTAGCGCAAAAGGGAAAGTAATTATTAGCCTTACGTAAACTAAGAATACTACCTCTTAGAAATTATAAAAGCAACCACTACTAGCATGTATACAAACAAAACAAGTCTCTTTAAGTCTCCCGCACTGCTCCTAATTATTATGTGTATCTTTTCAAATAGTGTAAAGGGGCAAACCCTAACTCGTGAGGCATTTAAAGATACCATGCAACAAATTCCCTATTTCACCATTCATAAAGATAATTACTTTATAACGGGTGTACCCACTAATAAGGAGATAAATAGTACCACCGCCAATGCTAAATATCAAGTTAGTTTTAAACAAATGATTACGCGCGATGTTCTGCCTTGGGAAACATATTTGTTCTTGACCTATAGCCAGAAAGCTTTTTGGGATATCTACAAGGACTCTTACCCGTTCAAAGAAATAAATTTTAATCCTACTCTTGGTGTGGGTAAAGCTTTTTTTGATAAAAACGATAGGATCCGAGGTATCGGTAATTTATATTTTGAGCATGAATCTAATGGAAGAGATAGTATTTATTCCAGAAGTTGGAATCGGCTTAGCGCAGAATACCACCGTGCAGTCGGACCTAAGACGATAATGACTATAAAAGGATGGATCCCTTTTGGCTATAAAAGTGGAAATCCAGAGTTATTAGACTATGTAGGTTTGGGGGAATTGACGGTATCTCATGATTTTATGGACGACAAATTTAGTCTTGAAGTAAAATTAAGAAAAGGGTTACAATGGGATGCCAAAGGGATGCTCCGAACTCGTTTTTACTACAGACCTTCTAAGCACAAATCTAATCAATATATTATGCTAGAATGGTTTGCTGGACAAGCAGAAAACCTAATTAATTATGAGCGCTTTACTTCTATGGTTCGCGTGGGGTATGTGATTAAAACTGATGAACTTAATTTTTTGAAAGGGCGAAAATAAATGTAGTCTCAAAGTTTGGAGACACGCTTCGCAAAATCTCCCGACTTCACGAAATGAATAAAGTATAGAGTTAAACTGAGAACAGAGCATGACAGAAATGCGGGCACGAGCGTGACGCTTGTGCTAGCAGGGGATAAAAAAATAGAAATAAGAATTGTCATAAATAAAGTGTCCAAAACTCAAATTTTAAATTTAGTTATATAATAGTATAGACTATTGTACACCATTAATCTATGGCGATAGTTTCTCTTAAACGTAATTCATTTTCATAATTGTAAAAACTAAAGGAGAGATACCCTCTTATGTCATCAGTAATCTTCTGTTCAAAAAAACGAGCTGCTATTTCACTTTTACTAAGATCATAGACTTTTCTCCCACCATTTTCCTCCAAATACACGGCATTTTCAAAAAGGCTATTTTTTTCTTTACTTTTAATAAACATCCTATATCCAATGTAAATATCGAAAACCTTAGTATCGTGACCCGAAAACTTAACGCCTGTTGGAGGAGGAGCTAATTTATGCTTATCTGTATAAATCAAATACTTACTGGGATTATGATATCCAGAACCACCTCCGGAATTCATACTAAGCCTGGTTGTTTCTATAATGCCTGAATAATTACTTTTCAACTTAATTCTATAAGGTTTTAATAAAGTTACATATACACTATCAGCCATAGTGATAGACTCCATAATCTTAAGAGGTGCATCGGTTTTCTCAAAACTTAATTCTACATTTTCTTCCTGAGATCTACAAGAAGTGACTATTGACACAACTAAAGCAAAAAGGATGTAGGCATGTTTTCCCATTATAAATTTCATTATATTATTAATTCTAAAGCTTAATGTAAATCCACCGAAAGTTCCTGAATTTCTTTAATATCCAATGCACCTATAGCAAGATCAAATTTTAAATAATTCTTGTTCATTTTTAAAAGATTAGAAAACATACAGGCTTTATTTTCATGCTGAAAATCTCTAAAAGAAGCTCTAACACTAGATTTAAATTTCAACGGCACTCCGTTAATAGCAACATTGAAATAACTAAGGGTATCTATATTTTTTGCCTTTACCGTTAGTGATATCTTATCAATAGCACCGTCCTTGACCTCTTGAACTTCATGGCGGACATTTGTATTTAAAAAAGCTTTGTGATCTAAATAGGTCTGTTCCATTTTAGCCAAGGCCAATGAATTTTCATAGGGGTATAAGTTTGAAACTACAGTTTGTCCTTTTTCAACTCCTATAGTATTTACTTGTATATAATTAATAGTACTTAAAGTAACACCAGTAATTGGAAATGTAGCCGTAACAAAACCACTTTGAGAATTTAAATAGAAATTTGATGCGCTTTTTTGTCCTATGAGATAACTGGAATCTTTTTCAATGTAACCCATACTTGCCAATACATTCTTTAAACTATAGTCGTTTTTATTTTCAAAAGATCGTTCGTCTAGCTCAAAGCTTACTTGAATAGAATCTATCGTGCAATTTTCATTAAAATAGCACTTCAGCTCTACTTCATTGGTACTCGAAATTTTTTGAATGGTAACTAAATCACATTTTGAACTACTTTGTTGTTGTTCTTCCTTTTTTTTCGAGATACATGACGAAAGCAGGAGAATGATACCTAGTACTTTTATAAAAATAAATTTCATGGCGATTTAATCAAGGTACTAAAATAATAGTTTGGAAGTTCTCAAACCATCTATCTGAGAATAAATTCAAAAAATTAAGTTCTTTAATAGGAAAAAGCGAAACCACTCTGCAATATCTCCCGACTTAGCGGAACGAATAAAGTGAAAAAAAATAGAAAAGGACGGCTTATTAGATAATTAAAAAATAACACAAACGAAGGTCACACTCGTGCCATATTAATTTTTCTATTTTCGCTCACTAAATAACGATATTAATCCTTTTTATACAAGGTTTAACTTAATCTAAATGCCTAGCTGTGCTATATATAATTTCTTTTATAATCTCCCCAGTTTTGGCGTCTAAATGAAAGACTTTAACATTGGAATTATTATTTAATTCTTAGGGGGCTATAAATCAGAGCCATACACAATCTCTAGATCACTTTAACCTATGTATCAATACAATTACTGCTATTATTTTATATGGTATTATATTAATTTTCCTCATGAGGATAAAATGACCGCTCTAAAATTTCACCAGTAACACCATCCACTTTAATAACCTCTCTACGCATAGGGACTTTATAATAAGTAATAAACCAAAAAGTTCCACTTTCATCAGATTTTCTTCCTATTGTAGTATTTTTTTTATCAAAAATATCAATGGTATCTTGCTCGTTTTTCAGCAATAATAACAATTGTTCAAAAGTGAATTTATATGGTATATTATAATTTTGTTCTTCTATCAATTTACCATTATTATCATATTCCAATCTTAAAACCAAAAATCTATTTGGGAATCTTGTAACATCTTGTTGCAAGATTTTAGTTTCTTTACTAAATCGTTTAAACTTCATAAAAAATGAAGGGGGTTCGGGATACTCGTACACAGAATAATCGTTTACACCCTCTGTTTGCCTAACTTTTGTTCCATCTTTCTTAATAAAATTATACTCCCCATCTACTTTATTTTCTTCAAAAGTTGCTATATCAAATTTCTCTGTAGTCATTATTTTTTTCTGTTTTATATTTTCCGTAGGAATTGTTTTGCTTTTTTCTTGACCTATACAGGAGATTAATAAATAATATAGCAAAATGACTAACCATTTTTTCATAATTATATTTCTTTAATTAGATTAGGCCAAATGGTTTTCCATTGCCATTGCCAAGTGCTAATCCTGTCTATACCCCCCACATATTTATAATCCATTAAGTTTTCTGTTTTAGCTTGTTCAAACGTGAACAATCCATAATCATCAAAACTATGTGCTAAGCCCATGGCATGCAAAATCTCATGAGAAGTTGTGGAGGTATCACGCGTATTATAAACAACTACTTCTTTACAATTATAAGTACGAGCAGCTCCATTGTAGGCTTTAAAATAAAAAGATGGATTCCGAAGTGAATTAACTAATATCTCTCCTCCCTTTTCATCAAAAAAGAATACTTTAAAGTAATTATTAAAACCTGGGTGTACTTTATTAAATTCATCATCTAAATGGTTATGTAATCCACTTTTTGAATTGATTTGAAATGCGCCACCTTCATTCAACTTATAAGTAGTATTTAAAATTGCATCTTGTGTTAAATCTAATTTTCTTGTTATAATATTAGGCTTTACTAATGCTTGCTTTAAATATTTGGTTAAGAAAGTTTTTTCTCCTGTGGATTTTCCTTCATATTTATCTCCTGGGGATAATTCCGTTTTGACATGCACAAACACAATATTTGCCTGATAACGATGTGCTTTATCATTGGCTAAAACTTTAAGTTTACCTGCAAAATTACCATCAGCTAGCACCTCTATATATTCATCAGTCCCAAATTCTTTGATACAACTTATTTCAACATCATCTGCTAAAGTTTGTTTCCCAACCGTTTTATGGGATACATCTGGCTTACTTAATGTAAATAGGTCTTTATCATAAATATATTCTATTTTTTTAGCATCACTACCTTCAACTTCTACTTTCAAAGAAAACTTAGCACTTTTATTTGTATACAATGTCATAACAGGTACCAAATAAATATCCTTTGGTTTAATAGGGTGCGGCTCTTGGTCATATTGTTTCGCTAATTTCACATACTGAGCATCACTTTGTATAAAATCACCCGTTTTATAGCTTCCCACAATGTTTTTATACCAGACATCTCCTTCCCTACTTGTGTCGGAGACTCTAAACCAGTCAAAACCGAACTCACCTTTGTAACCATTATGAGGTCTAAAATTCACTAATACTTTTGACTTAGGTTTTATCTCTAATACTTCACTCTGTTGGCTCTTTCCATTATGCTCTACTTTTGCAATAAGTTTATCAATATCCGAAGTTTTAAACTCTTCCCATTGTTCTTTTATTTCAAAAGGTGTGATTTCAACTACTCCATCTTCTGTAATTGATTCTGTAAAAGAAAGTTGAGTTTTACCACTTTCAAATTCAGTCCCATCCTCTTTTTCAATCGTAATATTTATAGTTGTTCCTTCTGGATTATTTATTTCAACAATTAAACTTGCTTTTTGTGTTGCTCCAATTTCTGTAATATCTTCTTCTTGTTCTTCAGAATTAACCCAAGCAATTCTAGTTATTTTAGTCTGAGGTATTTCTTCGACAGGCACAGGAGGAGCCTCCGCAAAAGGATTACTAGGGTTCCAAACTTTCTCAAAAATTACATCGCGTACACGTTGTATCCCTGGAGTAATTGTCAGTTCCATTTTAAGCGGATCATGACCCGTAGCGCTAAATTGCTCTCGCAATCCTACACAATAGCAATTGGCGAATTCAAAATCAAACAATTTACTTAACCCATCTCTTTTAAAGAAACGGATATACCCATCATACATTTGGTAATCGTCTAACATCCATAAATGAAACAAAGCATCATCTCCTGTAGACTCTACCACAAAGTTTAATTGTCCGCCTTCTACCTTTGCTTTAGGCTTTCCCCTAGCATCAAGAAGTTGATGGTATACATAATTGCCATTGAGAACATTGCGTTGTTCTCCGTTGATAAAAAGTTGTGCTAGAAAAGCCATAGGTTACTGGTGCTTGTACTGTTTAACTATAGAAGGATAACGCAATTGAGTTAGCTATGTATATAATAAGATAACAGAAATGCTACTTTTTAAGATACCAAAGCCTAACTTTAGAGATTTTACTTAATCTAAATGCCTAGCTGTGCTATATATAATTTCTTTTATAATCTCCCCAGTTTTGGCGTCTAAATGAAAGACTTTAACATTGGAAGTATTAATTAATTCTTGTGGCTTAAAAACAATGGCCCATATATATTCACCAGATCCGTTTGATCTATGTATTTCTACAATTTCCTCTTTTTTTATTTTCTGTTCTTGTAAAAACCCTTGAACGTCTTTCCATCCAAATTCATAGGGTATATCATGATTTTCAAATTTTTCAATTGCCCCTTGCTCATCGAACCAATATTGTATACTATTGTTAAAACCATTTATATAAAAATTCCCATACATTTTTATAACCCCAGAAGGATAGTATTGGTATATATCTTCAAAAACAGCATCTTTTCGCCTTATTGTTTTTTGATAACCTTTCAAACTATTACCTCTTATGTATACATATACACCATCATTCAGTATTACCTCATGATTAAATTGTTTATAATTTTCCGATACTTTTACTACAGTCGCGTCTCCATCCTCTTTGTCTAATTTACTGATGTCCAGTTTATCATTTTCCATAAAAATAGTGTCAGCCTTTTTTATTTGATAACTTTGTTCTATTATTTCTTTATCTGTAAATTGAGTTGTCATTATTTTATTTTGTATTATTTGCCCTGCGCAATTTGTTATAAAAAGTGTGAATAGAATTAGAAATATTTTTTTCATTTTTATTTTTCTTTTTCATTTTTTTTCTTTAGTTTATCCCATTGCCATTCCCAAGTACTAATCTGTTTAAGAGTACCCTTAGGAGATGTAGCATATTTTTGAATATGGGAATAATCCATAATATTTTCTGTGTGACCTATCTTGAACGTATGTGATGAGTCGTTATCAAAACTATGTTCAAGCCCCATACAATGCATCAACTCATGGGCTACAAAAAACGGCATTGGTTCTTTATACATTACACACTCCTTAGATTTAATACCGTTGGCATGACCTCCTAAAGGTGTAATCTCTCCTGTAATTGGATTCTCCGCCCCTCCATATTCACCAAGAAAAAATACTTTATAATAGTTTTTATACTTAGCATTATTAGGGTCAGACTTAAACTGCTTATTTAAATAACTATCTAAACTCTTACCTTTACTTTCACTATATTTACTAAAAATACGCTTATTAATTACAGGGTTAAAAATCTTAAACTCTTTATGAAGTGTTTTTACTTCCGGTTTAGTTAAATCCGATAAATCTAGGCTGCTTATTTCAATATCGGTACTTATCAATGCTTGTTTTAAAAATGGCTTAAGATAATTTTCTTGATCAATTAAATCAGTTGCACTAATTCCTTCTTCATAACATCCCTTAGTATTGATATCCGTTAGCACGTTTACAAATACAATTTTACTAACCCTCCTATTTTTCTTATCGTTTGCTTTAACTTTTAACATTCCAGATAATATAGGTGTTCCTAGTAAACCATTAATCATTTTATTTGCTGCCCAAACTTTAATGGTCTCATCTTTAGGTAAATTGTCTACACATTGTAATTGTATATTAGTTTTGTTTGGGCTTCCTGTTTCTGTTACATTTTTCATAGCAGTAGCCAATTTAAAATGTTTTAAGGTGGAGTCATCCGGGGATTCTATAGATCCCACAATCTCAAAATATTTTTTAGAAAATTCAATATACAATTCATCAGGAACAACGTCAACTTCAGTAAGTAATTCTAATTCAGCATATGAAGTTTCTGTTGAGCTAGCGCCTTTAAATATACTCAACCAAGGTGTATAATATTCTATAGCATCACCTGATGAATCTTTTCGATTGTTAATATTCTGAGGATCATATCTTTTTTCTAAATTTTTATATTTTCCTGGCGTAAAAACTGCCCCTTCTTTTGTTGCATAAATTTTCCCATATTCCCCTACAATTTCTTCATAAGAAACATCGCCGTCTATATTTGTATCTCCAATACGCATCCAATCAAAACCAAATTCTCCCTCCCAACCACTATGTGGCCTAAAATGGAGCGTGGCTTTTGGTTTAGGTTTTATCTCTAATACTTCACTCTGTTTGCTCTTTCCATTATGCTCTACTTTTGCAATAAGTTTGTCAATATCCGAAGTTTTAAACTCCTCCCATTGCTCTTTTATTTCAAAAGGTGTGATTTCAACTACTCCATCTTCTGTAATTGATTCTGTAAAAGAAAGTTGAGTTTTACCACTTTCAAATTCAGTCCCATCCTCTTTTTCAATCGTAATATTTACAGTTGTTCCTTCTGGATTATTTATTTCAACAATTAAACTTGCTTTTTGTGTTGCTCCAATTTCTGTAATATTTTCTTCTTGTTCTTCTGAATTAACCCAAGCAATTCTGGTAATTTTAGTCTGAGGTATTTCTTCGACAGGTACTGGAGGAGCCTCCGCAAAAGGATTACTAGGGTTCCAAACTTTCTCAAAAATTACATCGCGTACACGTTGTATCCCTGGAGTAATCGTTAATTCCATTTTAAGCGGATCATGACCCGTAGCGCTAAATTGCTCTCGTAATCCTACACAATAGCAATTGGCGAATTCAAAATCAAACAATTTACTCAACCCATCTCTTTTAAAGAAACGGATATACCCATCATACATTTGGTAATCGTCTAACATCCATAAATGAAACAAAGAATCATCTCCGGTAGACTCTACCACAAAGTTTAATTGTCCGCCTTCTACCTTTGCTTTAGGCTTTCCCCTAGCATCAAGAAGTTGATGGTATACATAATTGCCATTGAGAACATTACGCTGTTCTCCGTTGATAAAGAGTTTTGCTAGAAAAGCCATAGGTTACTGGTGCTTGTACTGTTCAACTATAGAAGGATAACGCAATTGAGTTAGCTATTTATATAAAAAGATAACAGAAATGCTACTTTTTTAGATACCAATACCAAACGCTCACCACTACCGAACAGCTAAAAATAAGATAAATCAGTAAACTGATCGTATAATTTTTTTAATTTACGACGAAATACACGTAAATTTTCTACAGATACGGAGTACGTATTCATAAATAAAGGATATACGAAAGTATAGAAACAAAAAAAGTCCCTGAAAAATCAGAGACTTTTGATGTGATGGCAGAAGGATTCGAACCTTCGACCGCCTGCTTAGAAGGCAGGTGCTCTATCCAGCTGAGCTATGCCACCTACACTGAAAGAATTAAATTTAATTCTTAGAGGCTGCAAATATACTGTTTTCAATAAATAATTTGCAATTAAATTTTAAGTAATTTTAAGAATGTTAATTTTAAGTTTGCAAAAACTTAATTATGAATGCGTTAGGGTTTAAAAAAAAATCTACTTTACCCTCATTTAATTTCAAATTCTATATACACCGGTAAATGATCTGAAGGGTACTTTAGTTCTTTAGAATCGCTCAACACCGCATATTTGTTAACTTTGATTGTAGTTCGAGCTATAAATATGTAGTCTATCCTTCTTTTTACAGCGGTGGTAAACTTAAACGCATTAAAGGTACCTTCCGGTCCAAAACTCAAGTGCGCCACTTCCTTAGCATCGCTCAACACGTTTTTCACTGTCGCTATAACTTCATCAGTGGGTTCTAGATTAAAATCTCCTGTTAAGACTACAGGATAGTCTTTTGTGTTTACCTCCTTTATTTTATTCAAAATTAACTGCACCCCTTTAGCTCTAGCTATAGCCCCTTTATGGTCTAAATGTGTATTAAATACCCAAAACTTTTGTTTTGTATCCTTATTGGTAAATAATCCATAAGTACACACTCTATTACAGGCCGCATCCCAACCCATAGAAACTTCTGTGGGGGTTTCTGAGAGCCAAAAGGTATTTTCTTCTGCTACCGAAAATTCAATTGAATTGTAAAAAATAGCACTATACTCGCCTTTATCTCCCCCATCTCTTCCTACGCCTATAAAGGTGTAATTATCTAATTGTGCCGCTAAATAAGCAGTCTGTTGTGGTGTGCCTTCTTGAATACCAAAAATATCCGGGCTATAAAATTTTAACTGATCTACAACAAAATCCTTTCGAAAGGGCCATGCATTTTCTCCGTCTGAGGCTACATCTAAACGGATATTATAACTCATTACAGAGGTTGTCTGCCCCGCTACAGAAGTAATGGTGAGACCAAACAATGTACACGTAAAAAACAGCATTAATTTCATCATAAAGTAAATTTTATAAGTTGACAATAGTAGGGAATACCATTAAAATAATGCACTTCATCAGATTAAGAAAATGATATCTTTAACGCTTATTTCTTACGTAAGAGCAATAAACCTAAAATGGTTAATCCTGCATTTACGGCGATATTCACAAAACCAAAATCGAACTCAAATTTTGCAATTAACACTTCACTCAACGCGTAGGTTACAAAAGGTGCTAAAAGACAAATTACCGGAACCCATTTATCTTTGAGCTGCACGTTGGTAAACATCCCCAATAGAAATAAACCTAATAAAGGTCCGTAGGTATACCCTGCAACTTTAAATATCAAAGAGATAACATCGCCCTTGCTATTCGCAAAAAGCATAATAATAGTAAATACAATTACGGAGAAACCAAGTAGTACTTTGTTTTTTAAACTTTTACGCTGTGCACTAGACTTTTCTGAAATATCTAAAAAATCATACGTAAATGATGTAGTTAATGCGGTTAGAGAAGAATCTACACTAGAAAAAGAGGCAGCTATAATTCCTAAAAGAAAGAAAATAGCAGCGAAAACGCCTAAATGATTTAAGGCTAAATTAGGAAATAAGGTATCGGTATGAATCAATTCTCCTTTATCATTTACAGGCAGTGAAATTCCGTTTTTCTCTGCATAGATGTATAATAAAACACCAAGACCCAAAAATAAAAATTGTGTTGCCGCTAATATTAGACTGTAGGTTAATGTATTTTTTTGAGCATCCCATTGATTTTTGCAGGTCAGGGTTTTTTGCATCATATTCTGATCTAAACCTATCATGGCTATAGCGACTAAAATTCCTGCGATAAACTGCTTATAGAAATTATTTCCTGAAGCACCATCCCAATTAAAAATATCAAAATAGCTATGGTCTGCCACTGCAGTAATTGCCGTGGTAAAATTTAAATCTAATGAAGTAGTAATGGCATAAATAGAAATAACAGCCCCTAAAATTAAAAAGGTTGTTTGTAAAGTATCGGTCCAAACAATAGTCTTTATCCCAGACTTATTGGTATACAACCACACCAGTAAAAGAATAATTATAACGGTAATAAAAAACGGCACATTCAGGGCATCAAAAAGTGCAAATTGTAAAATCTTAGAAGCCAATAACAAGCGAAGGGCTGCGCCAAAAGACTGTGATATTAGAAAGAATAAAGACCCGGTCTTATAGGAATTTATTCCAAAGCGCTCTTTTAAATACCCATAAATAGAAACCAATTTGAGTTTAAAATAAAGCGGAATTAATACAAAGGTGATAAATAGATAGCCTACTACATTCCCTAATATAAATTGATAAAAATAGAAATTGTTATTCCCCACCATACCAGGAAGTGACACGAAGGTGACACCAGAGAGCCCTGCTCCTACCATACCAAAAGCTACCAAAAACCAAGGTGATTGGCGGTCTCCCGTAAAGTAAGATTCATCACTCCCATTTTTGGAGGTAAAATGAGAGATCACCATTAAAATAATAAAGTAAATAGCAATTATGCCTAGAACGTAGTACGGATTCAATTTGATGCGATTTTAAGAGGTTTAAATTAGCTTTTTTTTAAAGAACTTCTGCTATCTTCTCGCATATTCTCAAACAATTGGGAATTCTATAAAAGTATCCATGTATCTACCAACGAGTTACAGGAACCTCAATTATGTTTGTCTATATAGATTTACCATTCACCGACACTTAAAAGTTATTCATCTATGTAACGAATTTTAATTCTATTTAAAATGGAATATTTGCAGTCTAATTTATTAAGCTATGGACGTATTATTTATTGAAGACGACACGATTGAGACTATGAAGCTACAAAGAACAGTTTCTAAACTACAATTAAAACATAATATCATTGAGGCAAAAAATGGTGAACAAGCTTTAGAGATTCTTAAATCTAGTACCAAATTACCAGATATTATTCTGTTAGATTTGAACATGCCTAGAATGAGTGGTATTGAATTTCTAGAAATTATAAAAGCAGATGCTAATTACAAATACTTACCTACAATTGTTTTAACAACTTCTGAAAACAGAGCAGATTTACTAGAATGTTATAGAATAGGTATTGCAGGATACGTGATTAAGCCTTTAAAATATGAGGATTATGAAACAAAATTAAAAACTGTTTTTGAATACTGGCAAACGAATGAACTGGTAAAGGCATAAGCTTTTAGCCTTTTCACAACATTTTTTTCATATTAGGTGCTAATTTTCCTACTTTTAAAGTTGAAATTAATATGTACATATGAAAGGTGTTGTCTTTACAGAGTTTTTAGAAATGGTAGAATTAAAGTTCGGCTTAGAAGTCGTTGATACTATAATCGAAAATTCTAACTTACCCTCAGAAGGTATCTATACGTCTGTAGGTACCTATAGCTTTAATGAAATGGTGAGCCTTATTACCAGTCTTAGTGACGAAGTAAAGGCCCCCATGGGCGATCTTATTTACGCCTTTGGGCTCTACCTCTTTAAGGGCTTAGGAAATTCGCACCCTGAAGTAATAGAAAACTACAGCAATCCTATCAGTCTTCTTTATGCTATTGAAGATCATATTCATGTACATGTAAAAAAATTGTACCCAGATGCGGAACTTCCTACCTTCAAAATCTTAGACAAATCAGAAGATTCCATCTCTATGGTGTATTCTTCTTCTAGAGGCTTATACAGATTGGCCCATGGCTTAATTGAAAAAACTTTTGAACACTTTAATGGTACTGCCACAATCACTTACGAACTTTTAAAAGAAGATGGTACCGAAGTAAAATTTGATATTGTCCAGAATGGATAACAAAGAAATCACTTTATTAAAGCGTGCACTTGATAGACAAGTAAAAGCCCGTAAACAAGCAGAAAGCATTTTAGAGGCCAAATCTAAAGAGCTTTATGATACTACGCGCCATTTACAAGAGGTTAATAGCCGTTTAGAAAATTTAGTCTCTGAAAAATCTTCAGAATTAAACGAAATTTTTGTAAATATTGTAGATCCTTACGTTGTCATGGATCTTACGGGCAACATAGTTAAAATGAATGATGCCGCAAGAGAATTTCTTGGCTGTGGTCCTGATGAGCATATAGATTTAAGTTCTTACGTACACAAAGATTATATAGAATACACCTACAATTCCTTCAAATCATTGGTAGAAGTAGGAACTATAAAAAACTACCGACCAAAGCTAGTGTTAAAAAATGGCGACATTAGAACTGTTGAAGTCAATGGGAGTATTATCTATGACGAAAATAGAGCGCCTGTTGGTGCTCAAGGAATTATACGTGATATTAGTCAGGAATCTGAAATCAAGGAACTTTTAGCCAACCAAAGAAAACAATTAGATATTATCGTAGAAAATTCTCCTTTAGGAATTATCTTAACGGATAATGAACATATTATAAAGGCAAATAATGCCATTGTCAATTTATTAGGATACGCTATTGACGAATTAAAAAAACAACCGTTAGATGCTATTTCCTGCTCTGAACACACCACAGAGTCTCAAAAATTAATGAAAAAAATGGACGATGGAGAATTAGAAAATTTCTCTGTAGTTAGAACATTCATTAAAAAAAATGGTAAACAACTCTTTACTAAAACAGCAGTTAGTGCCGTTAAAAATCAACAAGGAGAAATTGATTATAAAGTAATTATTGTTGAAGATATTACTAAAGAACTCGAGGCCGAAGAGCAACTAAAAGCTTCAGAAAATAGACTCTCTTCCTTGATTGCCAATTTACATACCGGAATTTTAGTAGAAGATGAGGATAGAAATGTGGTTCTTGCCAATAAAATGTTTTGTGCTTTATTTGAAGTAGAAGTACCCCCTCATAGATTGGTAGGAATAAATTGCGAAAATGCTATGAACGGCAATGAGCACCTTTTTAAAAACCCAGATTTTGAAATAAAACGAATTAACGCTATAGTAGAGAGCAAAAATTTAGTCCTATCAGATGAAATTGAAATGGCAGACGGTAAAACGCTGCAACGAGATTTTATTCCTATTTTCAATAAAGGAGTTTACAATGGCCATTTATGGACCTATACGGATGTCACCATTTCTAAAAACTACAAAAGAAACTTAGAGGTACAAAAGGAAAAGTATAGCAGTATTATTGCAAATATGAACTTAGGCCTACTGGAAGTAAACCTTGATGAAATTATACAAACTGTAAATCAAAGCTTTTGTAAGATGAGTGGTTACACAGAAAAAGAATTACTGGGTAACAAGGCTACTGATCTTATAAAAATTACAGATTCAGATACCTTGAACAGTAAATCTGAGAAGAGGCTTAAGGGTGAGTCTGATTCTTATGAAGTAGAAGTTTTACAGAAAGACGGTACTACAAGGCATTGGCTGATAAGTGGTGCTCCACGCTACAATGATTCTGGTAAAGTAATCGGCTCTTTAGGAATCCATTTAGATATTACTGCACAGAAGCAATTAGAATTGCAAAAAGAAGCGCTCGTAAAGGAATTAGAAAAGAGCAACGTAGGATTACAAGAATACGCGCATATTGTTTCTCATGATTTAAAATCGCCTTTACGAAGTATTAGCGCCTTATGTACTTGGTTAAATGAAGATTACCAAGATAAACTAGACGATAACGGAAAGTACAACCTATCTATGATGCAAGAAAAAGTAGAAGCCATGGATAGTCTTATTGACGGTATCTTAAAGTACTCTACTATTAATAGTGATAATATAGAAAACTGCTCTGTAGATGTAAATGAGGTAATTAAAGAAATTACAGATATTATTTATATCCCGGAACATGTAAAAGTAGTGGTAACAAGTACGCTACCTACTATTTATGCGGATAGGACTAAGGTACATCAACTTATACAAAACTTCCTGAGCAATGCTGTGGTGCATATTGAGCGAGAAAAAGGCTTGGTAGAAATTGGTTGCATTGAGACAAAAACGCACTGGCAGTTTAGTGTAAAGGATAATGGCGTGGGAATTCCTAAGGAATACCATGAAAAAATATTTAAAATATTCCAATCTGTTGGAAACAAAGAAAGATCTACAGGAATTGGTCTTTCTATTGTAAAGAAAATTATAGACTTGTACGAAGGTCAAGTGTGGCTTGAAAGTGAAATTGGGGAAGGAACAACATTTTTCTTCACCCTAAAAAAATAAAAAAAATGAAAACAATTCAAGCAATAAAGCATAAAGACCAAGCATGGAAATTTATGTCGGAAAAAACGACGTTTAAGAATCCGCTTGTACTCGTTTTCGGGAATAGATTCTTATTGGAATCTCCCTCCCTATATGAAGAAATAAATACAATGTTCCCCGATGGCAATATTGTGTTTGGCTCTACCTCTGGAGAAATATTAGGCGAGAATGTATTTGATGATAGTATCGTCATTACCGCCATAGAATTTGAAAATAGCACCTATGTCATCCACTCGGAAAACATTACTAATTTCAATTCTGACTCAGAGCAATTAGGCGCTAAACTATCGAGCAAATTTACAAAAGAAGGTTTAAAACATCTTTTTATCGTGTCTGAAGGCAGTCTAATAAATGGATCCGCACTTATAAAAGGTCTTGAACAACATACGGGAACCTCCACAATTACTGGCGGACTCTGTGGCGATGGGGCTCTATTTGAAAAAACGCTAGCCTCACATAATGAAAATCCTAAAAAAGGAGAGGTTATTGCAATCGGTTTATATGGCGCACAATTAGAGGTTACTTGTGCCAATTACGGGGGTTGGTCTGCTTTTGGCCCAGAACGAGTTATTTCCAAATCTAAAAACAATGTTCTTTATGAATTGGACGGGCAACCAGCATTAGATTTGTATAAAAAATATCTTGGAGATAAGGCCAATGAGTTACCACAAGCGGCCTTATTATACCCCTTAAGCCTACGAGTAAAGGATAGTACTGAAGTGGTGGTACGAACCATTTTAAATATTGATGAGAAGGCCAATACCATGATTTTAGCAGGCGATGTTCCTGAAGGATCTACCGTACAGCTCATGATGTCTACGGTAGACGATATTGCAGAGGGTGCAGCCAAAGCAGGTATGTACGCCATGCGTTCTAGAACTAAAAAACCAGATCTTGCTTTATTGGTGAGTTGTATTGGAAGAAAATTAGTAATGAACCAAAGAACTGAAGAAGAAATAGAAGAAGTAATAGAAGCTATTGGCAAGCAAGCTGTAGTAGCAGGCTTTTACTCTTATGGCGAGTTATCTCCGTTTTCTAATCAATTAGGGTGTAAATTGCATAATCAAACAATGACCTTAACTCTGATTAGCGAATAATGCACTCACTTTTAAAAAGACAAATCCGAAAACACTTACCTGAGAATTTAAAAGATTCTGAAGGTCTAACTGCTTTTATAGAGGCCATTAATAATTCGTATAAAGATTATGACGATAAGGCCGAAATGGTGCAAAGGGCTATGAGTATTAGTTCTATAGAATTAACACAAGCTAATAAAGACTTACGAGCAGAATCTGAAAGTCAGCGTAAAATTTTAAATATATTAGAAAAAGCAATTCGTGTTTTAAATGATGCTGGAAACACAGAACCGGAAGAAAATTCTTCTATGGAATTTCTAGAGGTAGATGCTTTAGAATTAGCCGCTAAGATTGAAAAGCAAGCTAAGGATATTGTAAAAATGACTGCGGAGAAAAATACGATGATGAAGAATTTAGAGCGACAGAACGCCTCTTTAAATGACTATGCACACATGGTATCGCATGATCTGAAGTCGCCCATAAGAAATATCAACGCGTTAATGTGTTGGATTATGGAAGATGAGAAAGAAAAATTCACATCAAACAGTGTAAATAACTGTAACCTCGTCTCTCAAAATTTGCAAAAAATGGATGCCTTAGTTGATGGCATATTAAGACATGCTGTTATAGACTCTTTGGAGGAGGAACAAATACACTTAAACTTAAACCATTTAATAGACGAAATAACAAAAACAGTCTTTATTCCTGAACATATAAAAGTTAGAATCGTAGGACAATTACCCACATTCCTGACCGAAAAATATAAGATAGAACAGCTATTTAAAAATTTAATCACCAATAGTATTACTGCTACGGAACAGGTAAAACATGGAGAAATTATTATTAAACATCTAGAAGATACTAATTTCTGGAAGTTTTCCGTTTCTGATAATGGAAAAGGGATTGCAAAGAAACATCAAGAAAGTATTTTTAATATGTTTAAAAAACTTGAGAATGATTCTAATGCCTCTGGAATTGGATTAGCATTAGTGAAAAAAGTAGTGAATATATATGAAGGAGATATCTGGTTAGAGTCTGAAGAAGGCAAAGGAACTACAATTTATTTCACCCTAAAAAAATAGTATGGAACAACAACCAAATCTTAACTATATAAAAGACCTATCAGGAGATGATAGCGCATTTGAAGAGAAATTTATTTCGGTTTTAAAAGAAGAAATTCCTTTAGAAAAAGAGGAATATATACGCTGTATTACTGCAGTAAATTATAAAGACACCGCTTCTATTGTACATAAGTTAAAACATAAGCTAAATATTCTTAGCTTAACGGAAGATTACAAGCTTGCGGTTATTTACGAAGAAGATTTAAAAAAAGGAGATTCCTCCCTCAACGATAAATTTTTAATTATCTTGAACAAAATTGATGTTTACATTAAAAACCTATAATTTATGAATTGTATTATAGTTGATGATGAAGGTGCAGCACGAATGATTGTAGAACAATTGTGTTCTAAAATTCCAGAATTGGATGTTATAGACTCTTTCTCTAACGCTATGGATGCTATGAAATTTTTAAATCAGCAAACTGTTGATGTTGTTTTCTTAGACATTCATATGCCAGGTTTCACCGGAATAGATTTTGTACAGACATTGAAAAACCCACCTAGAATTGTTTTAACCACTTCTGACACCAATTTTGCTATTGAAGCTTATGAGTATGAAGCTATCGTAGATTATTTGGTAAAACCAATTACGCAAGATCGTTTTGAAAAATCTATCGTAAAGATAAAAACGGCATTGGAAAAAAGCAAAGCTCCAGCTCCTATAGCTACTAAAGCTGCTTCTAATGCAGAAGATGATATTTACATTAATATAGATAGACGCTTAATAAAACTTAAGTTAAACGAAATCTTAGTCGTTGAAGCAAAAGGTGATTACATAGAAGTAAAGACCACCACAAAAAATTACCGCGTACATAACACGCTAAAAAGTATTAAAGACAAGTTGCCTGAAAACATGTTCTTGCAAATTCACCGGTCATACATCATTAATTTTACGAAGATTATTGATATTGAAGATAATAGTGTGTTAATTGAAAAAAGTGTGATCCCAATAAGCAGATCCAACCGGCCAGAATTAATGAGAAGATTAAACCTTCTTTAATTCTATTCAACTCGTTTATAACTGGTTTATATAAAAGCTTGATTAACAATAAAACGTAATAGAACCAACCCTATAGTGCTATCAGATAGTATAGCAATAATTACCTCAACTACCAAAACTCCGCTAGAATAAATCAGCGGAGTTTTTTTATACGTTAGATTTCAGAGGGCCTTATTTATTCGTTGCTTTTCTTCAGCTTTTTAAAGTAGAAAGGCTCTTTCAAAAACAACCACTTAACTTTCAGTCCAATTTCCGTAAACTCAAAACCAGCGGCCGTAGCAGAAGCAATATTGCTATATTTTCCGTACACTTCTGCACTCCAGCGGGTATTAAATTGATGCTTCACTCCCACTTCTGCTCTAAAAATAACCGTCTGTGCATCATCTTCTACTTTTTGTAGTCCTGAAGCCGCACTTATCATATAGGTTGTTTTCTCGGAGAAATTACCTCTCAAATCACCAAACAGTTCAAAGGCTTGATAGGTTTCTGGACTAAAATAAATGGTAGGTAATTGATCTTGAAATGTAATATACTGAAAATTCACCCCTACTTTAAAAGCAGGTTTTTTAAATACGTTATAATATAACGAGGTGAAAAGTAAATTTCTGATATTATCATCGGTTTGTCTTGTATGCATCAACTGCGTATACCAACCCAGTTTAAAATTAGTGCCCATATTATAATTTAAACCATAATGGTTCATTACAATTTCACGCTCAATTAATTCTGCATTAAAACTCTGCACTTCTCTCTTATATCCTACATCTAAGCTCTGAAGCCTAAATGGTTGGGTTTGCAGTTTAATATCAAAAACAGGTTGCGTATAGGAGTCCGCTGTAAAATTAGAGGAATTGATTCCTAGAGAGGCTTTCAAATTTGTTTTAGGTATAAGTTTGTACTCAATTCCGGCCATTAAAACATGAGAGCTAGCTTCATGCATGGTTACAGAATTATCTGTAGTTCTGTATTGATAATTTAGCGTAGTAATTAACTTGGTATTAATAGGCACATGAAAATTAGTGGTACTCGAGAAGGCCTCATTATTTCCATTATCAAAAGTGTAAGCGATATGCTCATCTACACTTGGTGTAAATTTTAAATTAAGTTTTTCTATAAAACCGAGCGCATCTTTCTGCTTATCAAAAATTTTTAAAGTTTGAAATGCCGCATTATACGCAGGTATGATCCTATCTGATGCAAATAGCGCATTGGCTTTTCCTAAATTACCATCAAAAGAAGTACTATCTCTAGATAATATCATATCATAATTAGATAAACTCGTCTTAAAATCTGCAGTATACATGCCGCGGGTTGCTTTTAATGCCGCAATCCAATTCCTGTCAGGATACTGTTGTTCTAAAATTGCTATTTCTTCTTTAGCATCTTTATATTTATTATTCCATATTAATGCTTGTACATACCTATCATAGGTAGTTTCTTTTAAAGCTTGATCTTCAATGCTAGCCACTTTCTCTTTTGCTTGACCTGCAATACGTAAAGCTTCCTTATCATTTTCGCCAATATGTTCCGCTAATGCAATTCCGTTTAGGGCGGTAATAGAATCTTTCTCATTTGTTGCTAAACGTGCATATATTGCTTTAGCATTAGCTGTTTCCTTAATGATAAGGTAAATGTTGGCGAGGTTTAATAAGGCATCTTTATCCTCGGGAAAATCAGTGAAAATTTCATTTAAATAAGCTATTCCTTTTTTGTATTCTTGGTTATTTACAAAAGTATTGGCATAGCCTAGTTTAATAAATTTTCGTGACACTTTTGCACTTCCATTTTCTGGCTGAATAGCAATAGCTCTATTTACAATCTCTAAAGCCTGAGGATATTCTTTAAGATTAGATAAGGTATTGGCATATCCGAGCACAGCTCCAAAATTATCTGGATTTTCTGCTACCAGTTTTTTGTACAGCGGTTTGGCCGCTACGAACTCACGATCCCAAAGAAAAGACTCGTTATAGTTGATCTGAATTTCAAAATCGCCAGGATATTCTTCTAATAATCCTTTAAAAATAGTGTTGGCCAGTTTAGGCTCACCACTAAGCCCCACTGCTCTACCATAACAAAGCTTAGCCGTTTTATTATCCGGGTTGCTTTCTAGATACGATTTGAAGAATGTTTCTGCTTCTTCAAACTTTCCGGTCTCTAATAATTGAAACCCTTGAGTAATATTGTCTTCTTGCGCCCAAATTAGGTGCGCTGAAAATAGGTATATAAATAGGATGAACTTTCGCATGGATTAGTTTGTACGTTTTTTACTACATTTTAAATAACGGTATTTTATCGAAAATATTAGCATTCATTAGTATTATTTCAAGCTAGAGTAAAGCTATGGTCTTCATAGTTGTTTTGGAAGTATGCATTTGTCTACTCATCTATTACAATAGGTCATTGACCGAAGCCTGGGTAAAAAAGAATGCTAATTGCAAGACATTTGGTAAAATAATTGAAGGATAATGATTTTATACTTTTTAAATAAAATACAAATTATAAGAAATATCTTACAATAATATAAAGTTTTAACGTTATAGATATGTACTATTAAAAGAAGTACAATAACCAAACCAATTAACCAATCAGCATGTTAACTATTAAACTTTTGCTTAAAAAAATTACGCCCGAACAATTGTTCATGGGTAGCGTTTTGTTAGTGAATGGTGGTAATTATATATACAACTTACTATTAGGACGTTTGTTGGGCCCTGCTGCGTTTGCAGAAGCTGCATTATTAATTACTTTATTATTAGTACTCTCTTTTGTTGGAATGACATTTCAGTTGGCAACAGCCAAATTTGCAGTCCTTTTTACGGGAGACCAATGGTCTAGCTTTAAAAACAGGAGTTACAAACATGCGACCATCTTTGGCATTATAGCCGGGATTCTAATTATCCTATTCTCTAAAAATTTACAAGCACTGTTTCATACCAAAAGCCATTGGATGTTTATCCTCTTTGGTATTGGCGTGCCTTTGTATTTTTTTATGAGCGTTAATAGAGGAAACTATCAAGGGAATCAAGATTTTAAAAATCTATCTATCACCTACCAAACAGAAATGTGGAGTAGACTCTTAATTACGCTAGCCTTACTACTATTTGTCCCTTTAGAGTCATCTTTTTTAGTGGCATTAGGAATTGGTATTTCTTTTATCTTCGGATTGATTCCTTCTGATTTAAAAGGGTTGAGTTTTAGTTCTAAAACAAAACTATTACCTGAGAATGCCAAGCGTGTAACCAAATTTATGGTGCTCACTGCTTGTTATGAATTCACTCAGATTATCATAAATAATAGTGATATCCTTCTTGTAAAGCATTATTTTGATGCGCTTGATGCTGGCCTTTATGCCTCTTTAGCATTAATAGGCCGTGTAGTCTATTTTGTAGCGTGGATGTTTGTTATGTTATTGCTGCCTACCGTGGTACAAAAACAAAAAGATGGTGAGCCTACTGCTCCTATTTTATTTAAATATGTAGGTTATATAGGACTACTATCCGCAGTTATCGTAACGGCTTGTTACCTTATGCCAGAGTTTATTATTACTATAATGTTTGGTGATGCTTATATTTCTATGGCCGGTCTATTGTGGCAGTACGCTTTAGCAACCTCATTATTTGCCATAGGGAACATATTTGCTTACTATTTTTTGTCATTAGATCATTATGTGCCGGTTATTTTATCGGGTTTGCTGGGTATGTCACAAATAGCATTAGTCGTATTTTATCATGACACCTTGGAAGTCGTAGTGCAAGTACAAATTATAGCTATGGCCTTATTGCTAGCAGTACAAATAATTTATTTTTTACTTAAAAAATCAAAACTATAATTATAAAACTATTTATCGACAGTGCCTTTTAATTCATCGATAGAAAAACGAAACTAGACGGAGTTCAAAAAGAATAATGCCGATAAGAAACCATATTTGTAAAACACAAACCGAATAAAAAGTACAACCATGAAACTAGCCATCGTAACCGCTTATCCTCCAAGTAAAGTAACCTTAACAGAATATGGTTATCATTTAGTAAAGCATTTTAGACTACAAGATCAAGTCACAGAACTTGTTCTAATCTGTGATAAAACAGAAGGAGAAAAAGATTTAGCTTTTACAGAAAACGGTTGTAAAATAACGGTAAAAGAATGCTGGAGTTTTAATAGTTACGGAAATATTTTCAGTGTCAACAAAGCACTAAATCAAACTAAACCAGATGCCGTACTATTCAACCTTCAATTTTTAAAATTTGGAGATAAAAAAATACCCGCAGCATTAGGTCTTCTTCTTCCTGCTATATGCAAATTTAAAGGTATACCTACCATTTCTTTATTGCATAATATTTTAGAGCAAGTAGATTTAGAAAGTGCAGGTTTTACTGAAAATAAAGTATTACAAAAAATATATAATTTTATTGGTACTACGTTAACAAGATTTGTGTTAGCATCAGACGTAGTTGCCGTAACCATTAGCAAATATGTTACCATTTTAGAGAAAAAATATAAGGCTAAAAATATTGCACTAATACCACACGGAGCTTTTGAAACCCCACCTACTCCTACCTATGATTTACCTGCTGGCCCTAAACAAGTAATGGCATTTGGCAAATTTGGTACGTATAAAAAAGTAGAGGTTTTAATAGAAGCGGTAGAGCTTATAAGAAAAAGAACCCAAGAAGATATAGAAATAGTTATTGCTGGTACAGACAGTCCAAATACCCCTGGTTATTTAGACTCCATGAAAGAAAAATATAATACCGTACCACAAATAAGGTTTACAGGATATGTTGCCGAAGAAGATGTAGAAAAAATATTTAAAGACAGTGCGGTGGTTGTATTCCCATATACGTCTACAACAGGTAGCTCAGGAGTTTTACACCAAGCCGGTAGTTACGGTAATGCAGTTGCCTTACCAGACTTAGGAGATTTAAGTATTCTCGTAAAAGAGGAAGGATATAGAGGAGAATTTTTTGATGCAGATAATACGGGATCTCTAGCAGATGCCGTTCAGAATATTATTACGAATGACACGTATAGAAGAAGCTTAGGGCATACGAATTACACCGCTGCTTGTTCTTTACCTATGTCTACGATCGCGGCCATGTATTTAGATCATTTTAATGCCATTATAGAGAAAAAATCGCCAGTACCTAAATTACAAGAGGAACAGGCTTAAAAATATATTCAATTGGTTATTGGTTATGTGTGAAAAGGAGAGGCAATTCAAATTAAATCTCCTTTTTTAAAAAAACAATACACCTATTAAGAATTTGGTTAGTGGTTATGTGTGTAAGGGAGAGAGATGTTGTGGTCTCCTCTCCCTTCTTTTTAAAATGCACAAGATTAATAACATTAAGAATTCACAACTTTGGTTAGTGGTTATGTGTGTAAGGGAGAGAGATGTTGTGGTCTACTCTCCCTTCTTTTTTTAAACACATAGTAAATCCTAATAAAATATGGACTATACCTGAAGTAATGGTGATAGGTGTTAAAGAAAACTGCTATTACCTATCTATACTTCTTTATTTTTGTAGCGCAAAATGCTCATAAGCCGCTTTCTTCTTACCTCTTTTAGTTAAGAAACCAAAATGGTATTGCTTGCTTTTTCTCCAAGGTAATTTACCTACTACAGCTGTGGGCACTTCTGAAAAATCATATAAGGTCCAAGCTACAAATGGAATATTTTTCTTAAGTAATAGAGGCTGAATTTCTGCATAATACTCCGCTTGTCTTTTATCAGAACCTCTATAAAAATTCCAAATACCGCCATAGGATGATAAACCGTATTCTTGTAGCATTATTGGTTTGTTCAAAGCTTTCTTCTTTAGAATATCATAAGTCTTGTTAAAATCGGATAGTTCTCTATAGTAATGGTAGGACACAAAATCTACCTGATCTACCAATTCTACCGCAGCTTCCGGAGAAGACCAACCGATGGTAACGGGATGGTTTCTATCCCAGTGTTTAATATTCTCCATCATTTGTTCTAGCCAGCCGATAACCCGTTCACGACCTCTCGAGGCTAAATCTAAATCGGGTTCGTTTTTCAAATCCCATGCTAATAGCGCTGGGTGGTCTTTTACCGCATGTACAATGGCTTCTGCATGCCTATTGGTCAAGGTCCAATTAGAGACATCGTAATCCCCATAAAAGTCAAATAATGTAAGTATAACATCTAGCTTGTTTTCTTCCGCTAGATCTAGCACTTTTTTCAAGAGTGCTATTTTATCTTTTTTAACCGTACTCTTTCCAAAATCTTCATATTGTACAAAAATCCGAATCCCGTTTAATCCCATGTCATGAATAATCTTAAAATCATCATTAATAACCGTAGCATCAAATCGTTTTCCAAAAGTGTCCCACGGAGTATCTTTAGGATAATAGTTTATTCCTTTTAGATTCTCAATTTTTTTAAGTTCAGCATCAATATCACGTGCTGCTAAGGTTGTAGTGTCTCTACTATTTTCAATTTCTTTTAAATGGCGAATTCTCCAAAATCCATCTTCCAAAAGCATCATCACATGATAACTTGTAGTATCTTTTTCTTTGTAAAGTAATTCTTCTCCAGTATAAATTTCCTGGTATTCCACCACATTATGATCCTTAAAAACAACCATAGTACCGTCTACACTGTAAAAATCTATAGCACCATTATGCTTTAGTGTGGTACGCTTGTACCAATTATTATTTTTTAAATTGAGGTCTATATTATCATACAAACGTACACGAGCACTGTCCGTATAAAAATCTTTAATCCCGTAGTAGTCATTCTTTTTAAAAGCGATATTGCGTACGTGCCATGCATTTAAATAATCGTTCGTAATCTCCCCTAAAGTTTGTTCCTCTATGGGCCTCCCTGGATTCTCTACATTAGACCAAGCAATTTCTGGTCGGTAAACCTCATCCATAGGAACTTCTAAATGTAACATGGAAGTACGGTCTGCCCCTGTATTCAAAAATACCCACGCCGATCCAATACCAGAAATGATAAGTGCATTTACCGCAATAAATGATGCAATGATGATGGTTCTATACAGTGTTTTATTAAGTTTAAATGCCATTCATTTCTTTTTTAAATTCTTTAGTAATGCCTGCCGCCTTAATCACTAATTTATAGGTGCCATTTTTTAAATATTCTGGACTTAAATAAAAAGTACACACCCCTTTTTTGGTAGTGGTCTTTTTTGTTTCTATAAAATCTCCTTGGTCTGAATATACATCCATTTGTACCAAAATACCATCAGGCACTAATTGTTTCATGAAACTTTCCAATGGTCCTATATCTATATTTCTATTGCCTTTAGAAAAGTACACTTTATAATCTTCAATCGCAGTTCTAAATGTAACATCTATAATATTGCTTTCTGATGCTCCGGTTACGAAGGCCTGGATATTCCAATTTGCTGCTTGAGAAGGGTGTAAAGTTCTGCCTTCTACAATACCATTTATCGTTGTACCTACGGTGTACAGATAGGCATTTTTATCGTTCTTAATAATAAAAGTGACCAAAGTACCGTCACTTACCGTATTTCCAAATTCATCTTTTATAATATCAGACCTTAATTTTAAAATTTGATTTCCGTCTGCATAATCATGATCTTGAAAAGCTGTAATTTTAAAGTTCGTAGAATTTGATGGAAAAACAATTGTGGTAAGCTCTTTAGAGGGGGTGCCATTACATGCAGCTGTGACTAATATTCTACCTGACTTATGCGTAGATCTCACATTATACCATGCCATTAACTCTGTTGTAGCTACCTTATATTCATTAATAGCTTCTAAGAATTGAGATTTAACCGTAACCTCAGTGCCTCTAGCAACAGGATTATCAAAAACATCTGTTGGGGCAACAACTAACATAGAATAATCAATATCGCCTGCTGTAATACTTCTAGGTCCAAAATAGGTGGCCATATTGGTCCCTTTTTGTTCATTAGGGTGAATCTCAATTTCTCCTTTCAACAGAGTTTGGCCCTCATGGATTAGTTTCCAACGACACAAACCAGATTTTCGTGAAAAATTTGTAGGAAAAGAAAAAACCATTTCACCATGTACCTTTTGAGGTGCTAGCAATAATGTTCCATATGCATTTTTTATATGCAACTTAAAATTATCTATCGGCGTCTCGGTTTTGAATGCCATTGTAATAATATCACCCGCTGTATATCTGTCTTTTTTTGTCAGTGCTATCGCATTTATTTGCGCACTTTTTTTAGGCTCTTCTTTTTTTGAAGAACATCCAAGTATAATAAAACAGAGTATGATATAAATTGTTTTCTGCATATTACTTCGGGTTTCCGATATAACTATTTATCTCAAACTTTATAAATTCAAAGCCAACGCCAGAAAATGGTTGCGTCTGACTAGCTCCATGGGAATAATTTCTATTTGGAAAAACCTTCTCTGCTATGGAGGCATTTGGCATTCCGTTTACAAAGCAATTTTTTAAATCACTACGTATAACTTCTAAACTATCTAACTCTACTGGTTTATAATTAAAGAATTGTTTTCGTTGTATGCGTACCCCCTCAGGCACAAAAGAATGATCTACCCAAAGTAATTCATTTTCTTTATCGTAGTACGAGATTATTAATTGAGGTATGGTAACTTCCTGAACTCCAGCATTGAAAAGCACCCCATTGAACCCTTGCTCTGTATACTCCATATCCTGCAAAGCAACCCCTTTGTACAAATCTGTATTCGCCACATTTCCCGCTGATTGTAAGTTAAAATTTGTGGGTTGATCTTCAAAGTTCATTGGTGTAAATTGGTCTGGATCAAAAGTAGGCGGCAAGGTATCTTTAGTGGAGGACCAAGCAATTCCTTCAAAATTTATTTTAAAGGCCGTAGTTTCTTTGGGCATCAATTTATGCTTCATATGGTATTTAGCATTGTAATTGGCTAACTCCTTGTTAGCATCATTATACAACGTAGCCTTGATCACGACATCTGCGGGTACATTATCTACATTTTGTATTTCCCCGATGATACTAAACTGGCCCCTATTCTTCACCAATTTGGCACTCAATATTTCTAACACAGGCTGCTTTAACACATCTTCATGATAAGTTTCTTGCGTTGTGATCTTCCTTCTACCATGGTTATAAAAGGTGGTCCCATTTGCTGTAAATAATTGATCTGGAGGAATATCATTATCAAATTTAGAGGGTTTTATATACCATTTACTTTTCCTCTTTACAAGTTCATGATAATCACTACTGTATAAATTTTCTAATGGAGTAATCCATCGGGTATGAACTTTGGCTTTAGCGCTAGTAGGTGTTTCATCATAGATTTCTACATGCAAAGAATCCATTTTCGCATAAGAACTTAATATTCCATCGGTTACAGAAACCTCGAGCATGTATTGTGCAATATTTATATTACTATCTGGATCTAGATAAGAATGCGCTCTATTAAATTCTTTAAAATCTAAAGCATCATAGTAAGCCTCTACCACATTATTTGCAGAGAGCTGCGCTACATTTTTAACATAGAACAAATAAATACCGTACCCTAAACAAATTAAGACAATGAAAGCCCAAAAATGCGAGAAGATTAAAAGTTTATAGGAGAATTTATTATAGGGCAATTCTAACTTCATAAAAGAAGGAGGCTCTAACTTTTTAGACTTTAAAAGGCGTACCCAAATAAGCTGTATGTTAATAATAAAAGCAAGTAGTACAGTCGTTAACGGAATGATTCCCCACATTATTTTCATAATGGTAGGCACGTCTTCCTTGGGAATTATCTGAGGTATGGGAGGTACATTTAACTTTTCCCACACCATAATTCCGTTTTCTAATTGCTGCAAACGTTGCCAACCGCAATAGTATAATATAGGATCGTAAAATTTATCATTAGAAAATATATACTTTAGATTGTATTTCTCGGGTACCGTTAAAAACTGCTGTAAAGAGCCAATACCTTCTACTCCTCTAAATTTAGAATTTTCTATACGTTCAATAGCCCTCGTGGTTAATTCTGGTAAACGTCTCGCAGAATGGTAATTACCATCTACAGTCATCGCCGTTGTTTGGGCAGATAGCCAAGCCATTTGATCTCCAAATCCTAATGGCAAATACCGCCAAGAATCGTGTGAATCTGCCCCTAAAAAATTTACAATAGGCAGCATATTAATTTTAGCAGGTTGCGAAGGTCTAAAATACCCTAAAGTCATGGTAAAAAGTACCATAAACAACATACCACCAGCAATTAACCCACCAATGACTCGATGATAGACTTCGCCGAACTTTTCTTGCACCAACACTTTTAAATCGCCCTCTACCATTCTATAGGCAAATTCTGCAAAAATGGGTAAAGCCATAATAGTCGCCCATAAGGTAAACCTATCTAACGTAAGAATATTAAAAGCTGTTTCCCCTAACATCATTAAAGGTATCGGCGTCGTACCACCTGTACCCAATATGGTTAATAAAGCAAAAGATAGTCCGAAGAAAATATACCGTTTACTAAAATACCGGTAAAAAAAATAGGGCAAAACAAATAGAAATATCCCCCATGGAATTACAAAAAACACCAAACCTGATGACGTAATTTCTAAAAAATTATCACGAGAGCCATGCGGAATTGCTACTTGCGTTATCGGGTTTCTTTTAGAATTATACCAATAGGGAAAAATACAGAAAACAATTAAAAAAAGACTGGTACCGCCAAACTTGGCTATACGCCAAAAATGCTTTAATGTAGTATTCCAAAATATTTTAAAGGTAAGTTCTTTATAAGAATTTACACGTTCTCTAGAGGCATCCATAACTGCCATTCCTATTAATGGCGCTATAAAAAACACCATCCCAAAAATTGGCGTTACATGATGAGAGGTTACTGTCACGGCAAGCATGGTAACACTGGTCAAGAAATACCTGATTTTTCCTGTCTTGATCCATAAGTATATCTCTGTCATGGAATGCAAAAGAATAGAAAGCGCTGTAATACTTGGTAATTGTCCGAAAATATGAAGCGTTTCTACAAATGTGGAAGAAAATACAGCTAAGACGGCACCATAACCTGCAATTCTCCTACTACCTGTCATTAATAAGGTATACCGATAAACACCGGTTATAAATAGCACAATAGCCAACAATGCCACCGTATACATCCCGAATTTTAAACCACCAATGTATGAGAGTATTCCTATAACTTGATGTACTAGAGGAGGGTATGATTGTACGGTAAAACCCGTATACCATCTATATTCCCAAGGATCAAACCAAGAGTCTGCATAGTGATCTGCAAAAAATAAATGTATTAAGGCATCATAAGTAGATTCTAAGGTGAAGAAAATTGCGGACCCATGAAATGCAAGGCCAACTATCAAAGCTAAAATTAAAAGAGTATTGGTTTTTTTCTTCATTTAGAAATTGCTGGTAAGAAAATACAACAATATCAAAGATATAAAATTATAAATTTAATAAGGAGATACAACAAGAAACAAAATTTGACGTTATTACATAGTTAATTACTTTTAAAATTGTAAGAATTTACATATGATTTATAAAATACACACCGAAACCAAACCTGTATTCAACGTAAGATTATGCACATTCAACTATAGAAAAAAGTCACTAATCTTCAATGATTGTATAAACTTTGGGTTTAATAATATCATTGCATCATACAAAAACCAATATTAAAAACCCATACTCAACCCACAGCTCATGAAAATCTTAGCCATTGACGACCAGCTATTAATATTAATGTCTTTAGAAAAGAGATTAATTGAATTAGGATACCAAGTTAAAACTGCCGATTCTGGAGAAAAAGGAATTGATATTTTCAAAACGTTTCAGCCCGATTTAGTTATTGTAGACATTAATATGCCTGGCTTATCAGGATTAGATGTCGTAAAACATATCCGTTTAGAAGAAAAATCTAAAACGCCAATAGTGGTCATGTCTGGTAACACCGATGAAAAAATTATTGTAGATGGTTTTGATTTGGGAATAGATGATTACATGAAGAAGCCCGTAAGTTTAAGTGAAGTAGCAGCTCGCGTAAAACGTATTATAGGTACCCCTACCGAGAACAATACAGAAAGTGCAAAGAGTGAAGGGCAAATGCTACAACAATACTGTGTAGGTGTTGTCATACCTTGTTACAATGAGGAAGAACGCTTATCTGGCGAAGCTTTCAAGAATTTTGTTTATAACAACCTTGGTTATCATTTATGTTTTGTAAACGATGGAAGTACGGATCGTACCTTAGAAGTATTAGAAGAATTACGAAAAGGTAATGAGAATAAAATAAGTGTCTATAATTGCGAAAAGAATGGCGGTAAAGCAGAAGCAGTACGTCAAGGAATGCTACATTTAGCTAAGGACCCGCAATTGGATTATATTGGGTATTTAGATGCCGATTTATCTACAGATTTCAGAGACTTTGATGATTTAGTAAAAACCATGGAAACCTCCGACTTTAAAATTGTTAGTGGATCTCGTATGAGTAGAATGGGTGCAAATATCACTAAAGAATCTGCGAGAAAGATAATTAGTATGACTATTAATCTTATCATTAGATCTATTTTAAAAATGCCTTTTAATGATACCCAATGTGGTGCCAAAATAATGGATAAGGAACTCGTAGAACTCGTCTTTCAGAAAAAATTTATTACCCGTTGGTTATTTGATGTAGAAATTTTTATGCGCATGCGCAAACATTATGGTAAGGAAAAAGTACAAAGTATGATTTGCGAACAACCATTAAAAAGATGGATTCATGCAGATGGTTCTAAACTATCTATGAAAGATTCCATTCAGATTGTGGGCCAACTGGCAAAAATAGCCATTCACTATAAATAGTAATTTTTTAACGATTTGAAAATCCAACTCCCTGTAGTTGGATTTTTTTTTGCTTAAATCTTCCTAGTTGTAACTCAAATGATATATATCATTTCATAAGACTATTGCGGTTCGTAAATTTATAGTTACATTATTTATACCTACGGGAACATTAATACGGGATACTAGCGCATATGGAATTCATTGATTATTATAAAGTTTTGGGCATTTCTAAAAATGCTACAGAAAGCGATATTAAAAAAGCATATCGCAAATTGGCACGAAAACACCATCCAGACTTAAATCCGGATAATGAAGAAGCTGAGAAAAATTTCAAGAAAATTAATGAAGCTAATGAAGTTCTTAGCAATAAAGAGAAGCGTAAAAAATATGACCAATATGGGAAGGATTGGCAGCATGCAGACGAATTTGAAAAACAAAAACAACAGCAGCGTCAGCATAGCAGACAAAACCCTGGAGGTGCTGGTGGTTTCACTGGTGGCCAGTCTAATGAAGATTTCTCAGACTTTTTTGAAAGTATGTTTGGCGGTCAACAAGGAAATTTTAACTCTTCTAGGCAGAATGCCAGATTTAGAGGTCAAGATTATAATGCATCTTTAACCTTAAACCTTACCGATACGTTAACTACGGAAAAACAAACCTTAACGGTAAATAATAAAAAAATTCGGATTACAATCCCTGCCGGTATTGAAGATGAGCAGACTATAAAAATTGCAGGCTATGGGGGTCCAGGAGTTAATAACGGACCTGCAGGAAATTTATTTATAAAATTTACGGTACAAAACAATACAGATTTTACACGCGAAAGAGCAAATCTTTACAAAACAATAGAGGTACCACTTACCAAGGCAATCTTAGGAGGCGATATCACTATAGATACCCTGACGGGTAAAGTAAAATTAAAAGTAAAGCCCGAAACTCAAAATGGTACTAAAGTAAAATTGTCCGGAAAAGGCTTACCTAAATACAAAAAGGAAAATCAGTTTGGAGACTTATATATTACGTACCAAGTAAAAATTCCAACCAATTTAACGAAGGAACAAAAAGAATTATTTGAAGCGCTAGCAGCTACCAATTTATAAAGAGAAGCTTATGGATACACAATTGATACATCTTAATGATTTCTGTACTAGTTACGAGATAGAAATAACCTTCATTACCGAGTTATACAATTATGATATTATCGAATTAAAAAGTGTTGATGACCATCAATTCATTCCCTTAGAGGAATTACCTAAAGTAGAAAAGATGGTACGTCTACACCAAGACCTTAACATAAATATTGAAGGGCTAGAGGCAGTGCATCAATTGCTGCAGCGCAACAGCGCCATGCAAGAAGAAATACGTCTTCTCAAGCAGAAACTCAACAGATTGGATGCTATTTAATAATCTTTATTTAGATTTAGAATGATTTTCAAGATGATGTTGTAACAAACTATTCAAATCTGCTAAATACCCCTCAAGCGCATCCTTATCTAAATCTGGGTGCTTTTCTGAGGGTATGGTCACGGGATTTTCATCTAAAAATTGATACAACTCCGGATAATCTGTTTCTATTGTTTTAATGAGCTGAGAAATAGCAGTAAGAACAGTGTGTATTTTTTTCATATTATTTATTTAAATTATTAAGTGATAATTCTTCCATCTTCCATTTGAATGATTCGGTCTGTTTTATTGGCAAAATCTTCATCATGGGTTACGATTAACAGAGACAAATCTTCTTCCTCTTTCAATTGTTTAAAAATGTTAAACACATTATCTGCATTCCGGCTATCTAAATTCCCTGTAGGTTCATCACCCATTAAAAGTACGGGATTATTAATTAAAGCACGTGCAATAGCCACGCGTTGTTTTTCTCCTCCAGAAATTCTTGAAGCACGCTGCAAGGCTAATTTCTCAATATCTAGCATTTTCAATTTTTCCATCGCTACGTGCTCTATTTCTTGATGCGATTTTTCCGCTAGTTTTTTTGCAGGTAACATCACGTTCTCTAATACCGTAAACTCCGATAGCAAATAATGAAACTGAAAGACGAAGCCAACATATTTATTTCTAATTTGAGAAAGTTCTTTTTGGTTTTTCCCTGTGATCAATTCGTTATTCAAATACAATTCGCCCGTATACTCAGTATCCATAGTAGACAAGATATAGAGTAACGTAGATTTCCCTGAACCAGATTTCCCCATGATAGACGTAAACTCCCCTTTTTCTATTCCTAAGGAGATGTCTTTTAAAACGTGAAAATCTTTAGGTTTTAAAAAATGCTTATTTATTTTTTTTGTTTCAAGAACTAAATCCATATGCTTTATTATGTACCTCTGATTATTTTTACTGGATCTATCTTCCGGGCTTTATTTGCAGGTAAATACCCCGCAATAAAAGTAGAAAGCAATGCAAATACAATTCCAATAACATAGTAACTAAGACTAAAATCTACCGGATAAGTATCAATAGTTGGTAATGCTTCTGTTTTGAAGGAGGTATGATCTATGAGAACAGAAAACCCAAAACCTACCAAAAGCCCCAATACGCCGCCCACCAAGCCTATAATCATTGCCTGACTCATGAAGATAAGCTGAACATCAGTACCCGAAAACCCAAGTGCTTTTAGGATGGCAATATCTTTCATTTTCTCATATATGAGCATATTTAAGATATTGTAGATCCCAAATCCAGCCACAATTAAAAGCGTTATAGATACGGCATAGGTAATAAGGTTTCTAATGTTAGTGCCTGTTTCAAACTGTGCATTAGCTTCATTTATGCTAGTAGCCGTAATTGAAAAAAGCGAAGCTAATTGTTTTGAATATGCTGAAGCATCTTCAATATCATTTAATTTGATATTAATGTCAGTAATATAGTTCTGGGTTTCTCCTAGAATGCGCTGTACCGTTTTTAGGTTTACAAAACTCTGGCTATTATCTACCTCTGCCACCCCACTCTGGTATAGTCCTACTATTTTGAGAGGAAAAAGGTCTCCTTTAACCGTACTAACCTGTACCCTATCGCCTACTTTTAAGGACATTTTTTTTGCTAAGCCCGAACCTAGTAAAATACCTGTATCATTATTTTCCAAATCTTCTGGTAGGCCTTGAATAATATTATCTCGAATATTAGACAACCTTATTTCATCCATGATAGACACTCCTATTAAACTGCCTCCTATTTCTATGGAGCCCGAAATGTAGAAGATTTGAGCTCTAGCTTGAGGGGTTACTCCTTTTATTTTTCTATCCTTTTTTAGATAGCTTAAAATAGGCAAAGCATTGTGAATTTTTTTCTGATGCTGTTTTGGCTTTATTGAATGTACAAATTGAAAGGACTGTTGAAATTCATCATACAAGGCTACAGGTTGTTTTTCTGTAGGCTTTATTTCATTATACAAATGTATATGAGGCGTTTGGTTTAATATTAAATCGTCTAACATTGCATTTAGCCCTGTCATAAAACTAACTAACGTAATATAAGCACCTATACCAAAAGTTACTCCCAGAGCCGCCGTTAATGTAGATTTTAACTTGGTCAGTAAATGCGTCTTTGCAATATTGAGTATTACAGGCCAATTTGTCATTATTCTGGTTTTAATAGTTCCGTAGTGGTTGTAATACCTTTTGTAATTTCTACTTCATTTAAATTCTGTAAACCTATTTCTACAGTTTTTAAACCATCATCCGTTACCACCGAGTTCCCATTCACTATATATTCTTTAGGAACTATTAATGCATCACTCTTTTCATAAATGACAATATTACCTTCTCCAGAAAGTCCTGGATATAATTTTTCAGGCGTCTTTATAAATAAGGCTTCTACTTTAAATGTTTGTGAACGCGAATCTTTCTGAGGGTATATTTTAGTGACTATAGCTTCAAATACCCTATCAGCATAGGCATCTAAACTTACTAATGCTTTTTGCCCTTTCTCTATTTTTACAATATCTACCTCATCTACCAAAAGTTCAATGACAAAATTTGACGTGCTTCCTACCAAAGCAAGGGCTTCCATGGTGGTTACAATTTCACCTCTATTTTTATAAAGCGCATATACTTTGCCGTTAATTTTACTAGTAACCGTATATTCTCCTGTAGTAATTTGAGAATTTTTGTAGGTGTTTTGTGCCTGTTTTACCTGTGTTTGTAATTCTTTTCTAGTCCGATTAAATTTATTATCCAAGACATTCAATTGATTCTTAGAACGTTGATATGCTAATTTTCTAGTTTCATATTCTATTTTGGAACCAATATGCTGACGCCATAAATTTTCTTGCCTTTTATAATTTATGGAATCGTTTGTAAAAGTTAATCGTGCCGTTTCTATATCTTCCTGCAGCTCTCTTAAAACCGTAGAATTTCCTTGATAGTTATTTGTTGATAATTGTAAAGACAGTTTCGCATTTTCTGCATTTAATTCACTAGAAGAATTAGTAATATGTGCTATAGGTGTATTTTTCTGAACAAGAGCATCTTCTTCAACTAGATTGTGCTCAAGAATACCATTTACGATGGCATATGCTTCATACAAACTATCGGGCTGTATGGTTACTGAGGCATAAACCGATTCTGTTAGTTCTTTAACTATGGGAAGTGTTCGTTCTTGTTTACTTCCACAGGAAATACATAATAAGGTAGAAAGGATGAATACTATTTTCATTGGAAGAATATATTCTTTGTGAACTACGAAATAAGGAATGAATTTCATCAAAAACAATGAGATAAATCATATCCTATGATTAAATTTAGTTGCAAATTCTTAGCTATTACTTAACCATAAGAACTCGCACAATTAAGGACTGACTATTGTCATATTTTAATAACATGATGCAGCTTATTTTTGTCAAATCGATTAGAACAAACAGCTCTTATACCTTACAAAATGATAGATTTAAGCAAAAGCCAAAGCATCAGTATTCTTCTTAATAATTACTTCGGGAACCTGGGGGTTATTTCTCAAAACATGCCCTATGTAATTCCCATTACCTATTATTTTGATAAAGAAGATGGCACCATCATAAGTTATACTGCAGATGGTCTTAAATTAAGTGCTATGCGTAAAAACAAGCATGTTTCTTTAGCTGTGCAAGAAATTACCTCTGTAAACAATTGGCAATCGGTATTAGTTCATGGAACCTTTGAAGAATTAACAGGTATTGATGCAAAACAACAACTACATACATTTAGCGAAGGTGTCAAGAAACTAATCTTCGAAAAGGAACAGAAAGAAGCTGAATTTATTAGTGAATTTTCTAATAAATCATACCAGAAAGGCATCCCTACCGTTTTTAAAATAAACATTACTGAAATTACGGGAAAAAGAAAAGAAATGTAAGCGCTATCTATTTATATAGTGAAGCAATAATTAATTCAGAGTTTATATGCTTTGCCTTGTGCTTAGATAAAGAATCTCTTAACTTTGAGAAGATCATAATATACCCATTACATGAGTAAAGCCATTTATATTGCCACCACTGAACCTAATAGTGGAAAGTCTATTGTATCCTTAGGCCTAATGCAAATTTTATTAGGAAAAACAGCTAAAGTAGGATATTTCCGCCCTATTGTTGACGATTTAAAAGAGGGCCAGATAGATAATCACATACAAACCGTACTATCGCATTTTGAAGTTGATATGAAACCCGAAGATGCCTATGCTTTTACGCGTAGTAAAGTGCTTCAGTTAAAAAATCAAGATAAAGACGATGAGATCATCAGCCATATTATCCATAAATTTAAAGCTATTGAAGATCGGTTTGATTTTGTGCTTGTAGAAGGTACAGATTTCTCTGGTGAAGGGGCTATTATTGAATGGGATATTAATGTACTTGTTGCCAAAAACTTAGGAATACCTGCCGTAATAATTACTAGTGGCGCTGGTAAAACGCTAGAGGAATTAGTGGGTAATCTGTATATGGGTTTTGATTCTTTTAGAGAAAAAGGCGTGGAAGTATTACTAACCGTTGCTAATAAAGTGCAACCAGAGAATTTAGAATTAGTAGTTGCTGCTTTAAAGAAAAAATTACCAGAGAAAGTCCTTATCGGTGCTATTCCTGCAAATCCTACTTTAGGGAACCCTACCGTAAAAGAAATAGCGAGTCAATTAGATGCCAAAGTATTATTTGGAGAAGACTATTTAAACAACCAAGCCAATGGCTTTAGTGTGGGAGCAATGCAACTCCGTAATTACTTAACACATTTAAAGAAAGACAGCCTTGTCATTACCCCAGGAGATCGTGCAGATATTATTCTGGGTGCCTTGCAAGCAAATATTTCTACCAATTATCCAAACTTATCAGGTATTGTACTTACAGGAGGGTTAATTCCTGAAGATTCCATCATAAAACTGATCGAAGGTCTTTCTGATATTATTCCTATAATTTCTGTAAATCAGGGAACTTTCGCCGTTACCAATAAAATTGGAGCCATAAAGCCAAAGATATATGCTGATAATACTGAAAAGATAACCACCTCAATTCAGGAATTTGAAAAGCATATCCCCGTTAATGATTTAGCAGAGCGCTTAATAACGTTTAAAGCAGAAGGGATTACGCCTAGAATGTTTCAATACAATTTATTGAAAAGAGCTAAGTCTGCCAAAAAACATATTGTCTTGCCAGAAGGCAGTGATGAAAGAATTTTAATAGCGGCTAAAAAGTTATTGGAAGTAGAAGCCGTAACCCTAACGCTACTTGGTGATAAAGATCAAATTACTGCTAAAATGGAAGAATTAGCATTGGTCTTTAATCCTGGAGAAATAGACATTATTGATCCTAAAAATTCAGCTAACTTTTTAGATTATGCGACCACGCTATATGAATTGCGTAAGCATAAAAATGTCAACTTAGCCATGGCAAAAGATCTTATGGAAGATGTATCTTACTTTGGTACTATGATGGTACATAAAGGTCATGCAGATGGGATGGTTTCTGGAGCGGTACACACTACACAACATACTATATTACCTGCATTACAGTTTATAAAAACGAAGCCAGGCGTTTCTTTAGTTTCTTCTGTATTTTTTATGTGCTTGCCTAACCGTGTGACCATTTTTGGCGATTGTGCTATTAATCCTAACCCTACGGCAGAGCAGCTTTCTGAAATTGCTATTTCATCTGCTGCTACTAGTGCTGCTTTTGGAATAGAGCCTAAAGTGGCTATGCTATCTTACTCTTCGGGTGCCTCTGGTATTGGAGAAGACGTAGACCGCGTGAGGACAGCTACAAAACTGATAAAAGAAAAACGACCTGATTTAAAAGTTGAAGGTCCTATTCAATATGATGCCGCAGTAGATAGTAAGGTAGGGAAAAGTAAACTTCCTGATTCTGAAGTTGCCGGACAAGCAAGTGTGTTTATTTTTCCTGATTTAAATACAGGAAATAACACCTACAAAGCAGTACAACGAGAAACCGGTGCTTTGGCTATTGGTCCAATGTTGCAAGGGTTAAATAAGCCTGTAAATGATTTAAGTCGTGGTTGTACCGTAGAAGATATCTTTAATACAGTGATTATTACCGCTATTCAAGCAGAAGGATTATAATTAACTCAACCTAAAAAAAAATCAATTTACGTGAATATCCTTATATTAAATTCCGGCAGTTCTTCTATAAAATATCAATTAATAAGTATGCCAACTGAGCTAGTGATTTGCGAGGGTTTAGCAGAGCGCATAGGTAGTGATAATGCCTTATTAAAATATAGCACGAACGCCACAAAACTAGAAGAAGAATTAGCTATTCCTAACCATAAAGCAGGCTTATTAAAAATAGCAGACCTTTTACTGGATCCTACGTTAGGCGTAATAAAAAATACCGAAGAAATTTCTATAGTAGGCCATAGGGTAGTTCATGGAGGAAAAGCATTCTCTGATACTTCTTTAATTGATGCCTCTGTCAAAGAGAAAATAAAAAATCTTTATTCTTTAGCACCGCTACACAATCCCCATAATTTAGAGGGAATAGAATTGGCAGAAGAAATTTTCCCGAATGCCCAACAAGTTGCTGTTTTTGATACGGCTTTTCATCATTCAATTCCAGCAGTAGCGAAGAAATATGCTATCCCTGAGGAATTCTATGAAAACAAAGTGCAAGTTTACGGTTTTCATGGTACGAGTCATAAATATGTATCAGAAAAAGCAATAGAACACCTCAATCAAGAAACGTCTAAAATAATTTCCATTCATTTAGGAAACGGTTGTAGTATAACAGCAATTAAGGATGGCAAAAGTATTGATCACAGCATGGGTTTTGCTCCTTCTAATGGCTTGATAATGGGCTCTAGAAGTGGAGATATTGATCATGCCGTAATTTTCTATTTAGTAGAAACTTTAGGATACTCCTTGGAGGAAGTGAATGAACTCCTAATTAAAAAAAGTGGTATGCTAGGGCTTACTGGTTTTAGTGATTTAAGAGACATACAAGCAGCCGCTGAAAAGGGGGACAAATCATGTATCTTGGCATTACAGATGAATACCTACCGCATCAAAAAATATATCGGTGCCTATGCGGCTATTTTAAATGGAATAGATGCTATTATTTTTACTGCGGGAATTGGAGAAAATTCTGCTCTAATAAGAGAAATGGTCTGTACGGATTTAGAGTATTTAGGAATTACACTAGATGCTGATAAAAATAATATCCGATCAAAATCGCTTTTAGAAATAAATAAAACAGATGCCAAGGTAAAGGTATTGATGATCCCTACCAATGAAGAGCTAGAAATTGCAAAGCAAGCATACCGTTTGGTACACACATAATATAAAAGAATACTACCTGGTACTTGTAGTGATATTTATCATTTGAAACCAGCTTGTATTCTTTTATTTTTGTTTTACGCTGCAACAAAATGTACCGTAATACCGTATGCCATCATTAAAATTACCTAAAAAACAAGATTTAAAAAGATACGGTACGCTATTTAGTGTGCTCTCTAAATATGGTTTTGAAGATGTATTGGCCTCAACCCCTTTAAAAAACCTCATCCCTGACGCCTATTTAAAGAAACACCCAGACACTCATAAGCTTCTCTCCTACTCTACTTACGAGCGTATTAGAATGGTCCTTGAAGAGTTAGGGCCTAGCTATGTAAAAATGGGACAGGTGATTAGCAATAGAGAAGACATGCTTCCTCCGGAGTTACTAAAAGAACTTGTAAAACTTCAGGATAATGTTAAACCTTTGGAAAATTTTAATGTAGCAAAAAAAATAAAGGAAGAATTAGCACTAGATAGCGATGAATGTTTTTCGTATATCTCTCCCACTCCACTTGCGGCAGCATCATTAGCACAAGTACATAAGGCACAATTATTAACTGGGGAATGGGTTATTTTCAAAATTCAAAGACCCCATATAAAAGATACCATTGCATCTGATATTTCTATCATGAAGGATGTAGCTAGTGCCTTAGAAAAATATAGTTCTCAAGCACAGCAATTACAACCCATGCAACTAATCGCCTCTTTTGAGAAGAGTATTACTGAAGAGCTTAGTTATACCCAAGAACTAAATAATATGCTGCGGTTTTCTAAAAATTTTGAAAACAATGACATAATTTATGTTCCTAAGGCTTACAAAGCCTTTAGCAATGATCATATTATTTGCATGGAGTATATTGATGGTATCAAAGTCTCCGAAATAAAAAAATTACAAGCGCTTAACATTGATACAAAAACAGTAGCCACATTAGGTGTTGATCTTTACTTAGAGCAGATTCTAGATTTTGGCTTTTTTCATGCAGACCCACATCCAGGGAATATATTTGTGCTACCAGAACAGGAACGTATTTGCTTTATAGATTATGGAATGATGGGCAGTATTATGCCTAAAGACAAAGAATCCTTAGAAGATTTATTACTTGCGTTCTTTAAGAAAGATGTCAAAAAAATTATTGTAGTACTCAAAAAAATTGCAATAAGAACCGATATTCCTGATGAAAAAACCCTTGAATATGATCTCAATGAGCTCCTTGAAGGCATCAGTAATATTGCTATTCAGCATATAAAATTAGGAGCAACCCTCAGTCAATTCAAAAACATATTATTTAACAATAAAATTGCTATCCCGCATTATTTGTATATGCTTATACGTGCTTTAGTGATCATTGAAGGTGTTGGATTAAAACTAAATCCTGAATTTAATATTACAGAGAATTTAGAACCCTATATGACTACAATTATTCGCAAACGATTAAGTTTTAAAAGGTTTGTAAAAAAGAGCATTGCTAGAGCACAAGACTACACGAATTTAATAGATACCCTGCCTGAAGATATCAATGATATTATAAGTAAAATAAAAAACGGTAAGTTAGTTATTGTTCATGAACACAAAGGACTACATGAGATTAAAGACACACTGAAAACCGCTATCAATAGAATGGTATTTGCTATAATTATAGCGGCACTATCAATTGGGTCGTCTATTTTAGTAATTGCAGATATGCCTCCCAAAGTAAACGGGATCCCTATTCTGGGTGCTCTAGGGTTTCTAATTTCTGCACTATTAGGTTTTGCCATTTTAATCTCAATTTTTAAAAATCGCAATTTGTAGCACTTTACATCATGGACACGATACACTATTTAAGCGAACTCATGGGAAGCTATATGCTTGGTATTCTTATCAGTATCGGCATAGGACTTATTATTGGATTAGAGCGCGAATATGATAAATTACAAAAAGAGGCTGGTTTTGCGGGTATCCGTACTTTTCCCATCGTTACGATTTTAGGCTTTATTATTGGAAATCTAAGTGAATCATTTACGGTTTGGTTGCCTATTATAACACTGGTTGCTTTTATCCTATTTCTAGGATTTAGCCAGTTTTCCAAAGTAAACAGTAGCTACTCTAATGACTTAACCACAGATTTAGCGCTGATGACCACTTTCGTTTTAGGACTTATGGCCTCTAAAGGATTGTATCGAGAAGCGGTAGCCACCGCTGTAATTATAACAACCCTTTTATCACTTAAAACAAGATTTAAAATTGTCATCAGTAATATTACGGCAGATGAATTATCTGCCTTCATAAAATTCTCCATTATTGCTCTTTTAATCCTTCCTTTCTTACCAAATAAAGATTTGGGAATCAATAATCTAATAAATCCTTTTGAAATAGGTTCCGTTATTGTAATTGTTTCCTTTTTGAATTTCATAGGATACTTTTTGGTCAAATTTGTAGGCTCAAAAAAAGGAATTTTATTAACCGCATTATTAGGCGGACTCATATCTAGCACCGCTGTGACTTGGAGTTATGTTTCAAAAAGTAAAGAATTTCCGGAGTTATCAAAAAAATATAGCGCAGGAATTTTACTAGCATCGGCCATCATGTTTCCAAGGTTAGCGCTCCTTATAGGTATTTTCAACAGTGCTTTAGTTCCTTCAATACTCATCCCTTTTACGGTGCTAACCTTAATTTGTCTAGGTGCAGCACTATTATTAGTTAATAAACATACGAGTAAGCCAGACTCAGACATCAAATTAGGAAACCCTCTAAACTTAGTAAATGCCATAGGTTTTGGTGTTATATACATGATCATACGCTTTGCCGTGTTCTATGGAAAATTATTTTTTGGGGATGAAGGTTTATATTACACTGCCTTAATCGCTGGCTTAGCCGATACCGATGCCATAACTATCAGTATGGCTAAATTTTCAGAAACAACAGGCAATTATGTGACTGCAACCGCAATAATTATAACAGCTATCTTAAGTAACATGGTCGTTAAATTAGGAATAAGCCTTATCAATGGATCAAAAGAAACTCGTAAAATTATCGGTATTACCTTTGGCAGCATTGTTATCCTCGGGATACTCTATGTCCTATTTGCGTAAGTTGTTAGGTTGATATTGCAATATTAATTTTTAATTTTTAATTTTTAATTTTTAGACTGATTTTAGTACCTTCATCTTCCGAAAATTCTAACGGGATTTGTTCACTATAAAATACATCTATGCATATTGTTTCTTGGAATGTTAATGGTATTCGAGCCGTTGTAAAGAAAGATTTTTTTGAAGCTGTGAAAACAATGGCTCCTGATATTTTATGCCTGCAAGAAACTAAGGCACAGGATAGTGAAGTTACTAAAGCCTTAGAGCCTTTGTCAGATTTGTCTATAGTTATTAATTCTGCTGATAAAAAAGGATATTCTGGTACGGCCATACTAAGCAAACCTACTCCCTTGAAGTCTGTACCTGGCATGGGTATTGAGGAACATGATACTGAAGGCAGAATTTTATGTACAGAGTATGATGCTTTTTATTTAGTAAATGTCTATGTACCCAATTCTGGACAAAAATTGGATCGTTTAGAATACCGTCAACAATGGGATAAAGACTTCCTTGCCTACCTAAAAAATTTAGAGAAGAAAAAGCCAGTGATTACTTGTGGAGATTTTAATGTTGCCCACCACGCCATCGATTTAAAAAATGACAAAGCTAATTACAACAAAACTGCTGGCTATACGCAAATAGAAATAGATGGGATGGATAATTTCATCGCTAATGATCTTGTAGACTCCTTTAGACTACTGCACCCAGATGAAGTAGCTTATACCTACTGGAGTTATCGTTTTAAATCTAGGGAGCGCAATACAGGGTGGCGAATAGATTACTTTTTAGTAAGTAAGGCTATTGCTGATAAAATTGAAAGCTTTACTATTTATGCCGATATTTTGGGTTCTGACCATTGCCCAATAGGCATTACCTTATCTATCTAATAAGGTACGCTGCTTAACAAAATCAAAAATTGTCATTTTTAATTCCTTAAAATCTTGAGTGAGTAAAGACATACTTTCGCTTAACTTTTTGTGCTCATCGCGATAGTCTGTATCATTTAAGCCTATTGTTAATTCTTGAAGTTGAGCTAAGCTTTTTTCATGCGCGACAATATCTTTTTTAAGAAATTTAAAAAGCTGATTGTAAATGGTATCCAAGGTCTGTAACATTTGTTGATACCTAGTTTCGTTTGTTTTTACTTGCTTTAATAAGTTTTTAAAAAACTGGGCCTCATAACTCCAAAAAGAAATAGTTTCTAACCATTCTTTACTTTCTTGATGTAATACTTCTAGACTTGCACCTAGAAGTAATACATTTTTATGATTTATTGGTAGCTCTTTCATCATGGTGGTTTTATTAATCTATATATCTGCTTAAAAAGCTAGATTTCATTTTGCCTTTCGCTTCTTTTAGCAAATGTTCTACTTCATGCACACTTTTATTAATGATCTTGGAAATTTCATGCGTATTAAACTTAAAAGTATTGAACAACTCAAAAGCACTACTCATCGTTTTCGGCAAGCCCAATAATACTAGATTTGCATGCTTCTTAACACGCTCTGCTTCTAACTTTTTATCGAGCGCAGCTGCAATATCTTTGTCTTTATCTTCCACAAAAACAGCATTTAATAGGTAGTCATTCTTAGCATAATCATTCGTATCAAAATCTTCTAGCATAACAAAATCACCATCCCCATCGGTACTATATTTTTCTTCCATCTCATCCCATTCTAGTTTAGAGAAGTTGTCTATATTTTCAAAGAAATAAGTATCAAACTCTTCATCAATAAGCAAATCTTCTACTAATTCATCTGCCTTTTTAAATAACCAAACATGAAAATTATCTGCTGCTTCTACGGCATCTATATGATCATATACTTCAATAAATAATTGATCTATAATATCATCTCCTTTAAATCTGTTTTTATCTAGTAAGCCATTTGCTGTAGCCACATTTAATTTGTGTTGTACATATTGTTTTACCTGCGGCAAAACTTTTAAAAGCAACGAATTAAAGGCTTGTGTATCTCCTGTCTGTTTTAAACTAACTAAGTCTACATATGTCTTAGAAACAAATACATTAAATTCAGTGGTGCTTGTTGTATTTTTCATAATAGATTCCATAATGTCAGGGTGTTAAAATATAATGATACCCAAATATGGAACTTATTTTAAAAATTTACTATGACATTTGTCAGGTATAAAAAATTAAAACTTTATTACTTTCGATTCTAAATCATCTGATAGTTGGTAGTATGAATACAGGTTTAGTCCTTTCTGGAGGTGGCGTAAGAGGCATTGCACATGTGGGCGTAATAAAAGCGCTAGAAGAACATCAAATTCAGCCTTCTTTTATAGCCGGCACAAGTGCAGGTGCCATCGTAGGAGCATTATACGCAGGAGGGTGTTCATGGCAACAAATGCTAAAATTTTTTAAAACCACCCAACTTTTCTCTTTCACAAACTACGCCATGCGCAAACCGGGTTTATTAGATACCGAAAAGTTCTATCAACAGTTTAACGCTTACTTTCCCGTAGATGATTTTAAGGCCCTCAAAATACCACTGGTAATTACAGCAACCAATTTATTAGACGGTACCTTAAAAACATTTGATTCTGGAAGTTTAATAAAGACCATACTAGCTTCTGCTGCTGTTCCAGGAGTTTTTGCTCCTGTCGCTATAGAGAATGGATATTATGCAGATGGGGGTATTCTCAACAATTTTCCTGTAGATTTAATTAAGAATAAGTGTGACACCATTATTGGAGTCTACGTAAATCCTTTTCAAAACGTAGAAAAAGACAGCTTAAAACATGTGTACAATATCATGGAACGGTCTTATCATATTATGTTGGCACGTGAAACAAGTTTAAAATTTAAAGATTGCGACCTACTAATTAGACCTAGTAGAATGAAAGAGTTTAGTACTTTTTCGCTTAAAAACATAGATACCATTTTTAATTTAGGCTATGAATCTGCCATCGCCGCTATAGAAAAGAATAAACTTAAAAAAGATAAAGCTTTGCAGGCTATTAATGTAGAATTAATCAATGGTTTTTCTGTTCCTACATAAAAATAACAAATAAAACCACATGATAAATCCAAAGGATTTTGGCATACAAGGATTGTCTGAACAAGAAGTTTTAGCTGCTCGTAAAAGGCATGGCAAAAATACTTTAGACTATAAAAAACAACATAAATTCATAGATGCCCTAAAGGATATTTTACAAGAACCAATGGTGCTGTTGTTAAGTGTCGCTTCAGGAATTTATTTTCTTACAGGCAATATAGGAGATGGTATTTTCTTAGCATCCGCTATTGTATTAGTAGCCTCTATTTCATTTTATCAAGAATCTAAAAGTAAAAATGCTTTAGAAAAACTGAATAGCATTACCCAACCAAAAGCTAAAGTCATCAGGGATGGCGAAATTAAAGAAATTCAGACGCATGACCTAGTTATAGGAGATTGTATCATGGTAGAAGAAGGAAATATAATTCCTGCTGATGGCGTAATTATACATTCAAACGACTTTTCTGTTAATGAATCGCTGCTTACTGGAGAATCTATGGCTGTTTTTAAAGATGTACAATCTGAAAAAAATCAATGTTATACTGGAACTACAGTAGCAAGTGGTTTAGCCATTGCCACCGTTACCGCAATTGGGAATGCAACTGCCTTGGGTAAAATTGGAAAAAGCCTTGAAAATATACAGAACGAGAAAACGCCATTAGAAATACAAATAGCAAGCTTTGTAAAAAAAATGTCTATCGTAGGCGGAATAACGTTTCTGTTGGTGTGGGGAATTAATTATTACAATACCCAAAATATTTTAGATAGTTTACTAAAAGCGCTCACCTTGGCAATGAGTATATTACCTGAAGAAATTCCCGTAGCATTCACAACCTTTATGGCCCTTGGATCATGGCGTTTAATGAAATTAGGAATTGTAGTAAAACAAATAAAAACAGTAGAAAGTTTAGGGAGTGCAACGGTTATTTGTATAGATAAAACAGGTACTATCACTCAGAATAAAATGAGTTTAGTGAAATTGTATCTTTTCAAAACAGATGAAACTGTATCAATTCATGAAAAACCAAATGCATTAGAGCAAGAATTAATTGATACGGCGATGTGGTCTAGTGAGCCCATCCCTTTTGACCCTATGGAAGTATCGCTTCACGAAGCATATGCCAGCACTACTAATTCCGATGAACGCCAAGCCTTTAGGCTAATACATGAGTATCCTTTAGGAGGTAAACCGCCCATGATGACACATCTTTTTGAAAACCAACAGGGAGAACGAATAATTGCTGCTAAAGGAGCTCCAGAAGCTTTTCTCCCCATAAGCAACTTGAAAGAGGTCGAAAAAGCTAAAATTCAAAAAGCGATAACGGTATTAGGAGATCAAGGCTATAGATTGTTAGGTGTGGGTATTGCTAAATTTAAAGGAACAGATTATCCCGAAACACAACAAGAATTCTTATTTGACTTTTTAGGTCTTGTAGCCTTTTATGACCCTCCTAAAAAAAATATAAGTACGGTTTTAAAAGAATTTGATCGCGCAGGAATTACAGTAAAATTAATTACGGGAGATACGGCTACTACCGCCAGTGCTATTGCCAAAGAAGTTCATTTTATTGGCTATGAAAAAGGTATGACGGGTGCAGAATTAATGCAATTAGACGATAAACAATTACAAGAGAAAGTAAAACACATACAAGTATTTTCTAGAATGTTTCCAGATGCAAAATTAAGAATTATTAATGCTCTAAAGGCAAACAGCGAAGTTGTTGCAATGATTGGAGATGGCGTTAATGATGGTCCTGCCTTGAAAGCTGCATATTTTGGGATTGCAATGGGTACCAAGGGAACCGAAATAGCCAAAGAAGCAGCCTCTTTAATTCTCGTAGACGATGATTTATCTAAAATGATCGATAGCATTGCCATGGGTAGAAAAATTTATAGCAATCTTAAAAAAGCCATTCAATATATTATATCCATACATATCCCAATTATCTTAACAGTATTTATTCCGTTGGCATTAGGTTGGGCTTTTCCTAATATATTTTCTCCAACTCACGTGATTCTTCTAGAGCTTATTATGGGCCCTACCTGTTCTATCATCTATGAAAATGAACCACTAGAAAAAAACACCATGCTTCAAAAACCAAGATTGTTGACAGATACTTTTTTTAAAATGAAAGAGCTACTAACAAGTATCATTCAAGGTCTAGCAATTACGGTGGGTACGCTAGCTATATACCAATATGGTATTCTTGCGGACTATTCTGAAGACACCACTAGAACCATGGTTTTTTTGGTTTTAATCATTGCAAACATAGGCTTAACTTTAGTAAATAGATCTTTTTACTATTCTATTTTGACTACTTTAAAATATAAAAACAACCTGGTCCCTTTAATTATAGGAATTACGGTTGTCATTACAGCTGCGCTACTATTCATCCCTCCATTTACACGTTTTTTTCAGTTCAGCACCTTAACACTTTCACAAGTATTAGGAGCTATTTTAATAGGACTAATTTCTGTCTTGTGGTATGAACTTGTCAAATGGAACCAACGCAATAAAAACAATCCGATGCTATGAAACCTAAAATAATCACGCTCACTGTAAATCCTGCAATCGATAAAAGTACTACGGTACGAGGAATAAAACCCCATAGCAAATTACGATGCGAAGTTCCCATTTTTGAAGCTGGTGGTGGCGGAATAAATGTATCTAAAGTATTACAAAAGTTAGGGCAAGACTCTATCTGCATGTATTTAGAAGGAGGACATACGGGAGCCTATTTTAAAACATTACTTAACAAAAGCGGAATTTCTCAAGAATCTATTTCTATAGAGGGAGTTACAAGAGAAAATTTAGCGGTAACAGACCTAAGTTGTCACCAGCAATTTAGGTTTGGCATGCCAGGACCGGAAGTAACGACAGAAGAGTGCAATAAAACACTACAGCATTTAGACACACTACTCAAGGAAGGTGCATTTCTAGTGGCAAGCGGGAGTCTCTCGCCAGGAATGCCTTTAGATTTTTATGCCCGAGTTGCTAAATTAGCTCAGGCAAAAAAAGCCAAGCTTATACTAGACACTTCAGGAGAACCTTTATTTATTGGGGCTCAGGCAGGTGCTTTTCTTTTAAAACCTAATCTAGGAGAACTAAGTAGGTTGTGTGGTGTAACAGAAATTTCATTTACAGATTTGATACCCCTCGCTCAGAAATTTATGGCGAATAACCCATGTGAAATTATGGTAGTTTCTTTAGGCGCGCAAGGCGCATTCGTCATTACACAGGATTACCAAGAGCATATCAATGCCCCTGTTGTGTACCAGAATAGTACCATAGGTGCCGGTGATAGTATGGTTGCAGGGATGGTTTTTGCCTTAGCTAACCAAAAATCTATAAGTGATACTGCTAAATTTGGTGTTGCTTGTGGTACAGCGGCAACCATGACGCCAGCCTCACAATTATGCACCATTGAAGATGCTAACAATCTTTATGAGTACATTCAACAGCATCCTACAACTAAAAATTTATAAATTTTAGCGTTCTAGTTTCATTAATGAATAAAAGTTAAAAGCATTCCCCTTTCTTTTCTATGATCATAATCAGTTTTAAAGTTTTAACTTTGAAATTATGCAAGCTTTTGAAAAGAATAGTACCATTTTTAATCTTCTCTCTGAAGGTGTTTCTGAGGGAATCATAGTTGTCAACAAAAAACAAAATGTAGTTGCTTCTAACTCTGCTGCTGAAAAAATGTTCGGCTATGATAAAGATGAACTAATTGGGCAGCCTCTAGAGATTCTAATTCCTAAAAGATACCATCCAAATCACGATAAACACGTAGATAATTTTATTTCTAAGAGTGAAAAACGGCAAATGGGTCACGGTCGTGAATTATTTGGTGTACGTAAAAACGGAGAAGAATTTCCTTTAGAAGCAGGCCTAAACCCTTTTGAGTTATATGACACTACTTATGTCATGGCACTAGTTATAGACATTACCAATAGAAAGGCCGTAGAGAAAGATTTAAGAATGAAGAGTGAAGCACTACAATCTGCTTCCAATGGAATTGTAATCTCTGATGCCTTAAAACCGGACAATCCTATTATTTATTGCAATGCTTCTTTTCAAACGCTAACAGGGTATTCTGAAGAAGAGACTATAGGCAAGAATTGTAGATTCTTACAAGGTGATGACAAGGACCAAGACTGCATCGTCAACATGCGAAATGCCATAAAAAAAGGAGAAAGCTCACAAGCTATTTTACGAAACTATAGAAAAGATGGAAGTCTTTTTTATAATGATTTATACATTACACCAATTAAAGACAAGTTTGGAACTATTACCAATTATATTGGAATACAGAATGATGTCACAGAGCGTGTAAAAAGTCAGCAAGAAAAAGAACATTGGGCAAAAATTTTTAATGAATCTTTAAATGAAATATTCTTATTTGACAAAGATTCATTAAGGTTTATAAATGCTAATAAAGGGGCTCAAAATAATATTGGCTATTCTTTAAAAGAACTCAAGCAGCTTACCCCTGTTGACATTAAACCAAATTTTACAGAAATCGAGTTTAGAAAGGTTTTGGTTCCTTTAATTACAAATGAGGAAGAAAAAATAAAATTTGAGACAGTACATCAAAGAAAAGATGGCACACAATACCCAGCAGAAGTACATTTACAACTATCGAGATTTGGGGATCAAGATGTTTTTTTGGCCATCATATTAGACATCACAGATCGAAAAAATTACACCCTTAAATTAGAGAAAACGGTTCAAGAACGCACCAAGCAATTAACAGAAGCCTTAGCTAAAGAAAAAGAACTCAACGAATTGAAAACTAGATTTTTATCACTGGTTTCTCATGAATTTAAAACGCCGCTTAGTAGTATTTTAACGTCTATTACCTTACTTGCCAAATACACACAAACAGAGCAACAGGAAAAAAGAGATAAACATGTCAATACTATAAAAAGCAAAGTACGATATCTAGATACTATTCTAACAGATTTCTTATCGGTAGAACGTTTAGATTCCGGAAAAATAAATTACAGTTTAGAAGAGTTTCCGTTGAGTAAATTATTGGATGATGTAATTTACAACGCCAACATGCTTTTAAAAACAGGACAGCGCATTAGCTATCCTAGAAATATAGATGACCTTTTCATCTATTTTGATGAAAAAACCTTGGCATTAGCCTTATCCAATTTGGTGCATAATGCTATTAAGTACTCTCCCGAAGACACTGCTATTGATATCATCGTAGAACATACTACGGAAACCATTGAAATAAAAGTGGTAGATCATGGCATAGGAATCCCCGAAGAAGAGCAAAAACACATATTTAATCGCTATTTTAGAGCTGAAAATGCACTTTTAACACAAGGAACTGGAATAGGACTAAACATCGCTAAACAGCATTTAGAAAATTTAGGCACTAGTTTAGACTTTACAAGTTCGGAAAATGAAGGGTCTATATTTACGATAACCATACCAAAAGATTTAAAGCAATAAACACATGAAAACTATTTTATTAATTGAGGATGATAGAGCACTTCGTGAGAACACAGAAGAACTCTTAGATCTAGCGGGTTATGCAGTAACTACTGCTCCTAATGGTAAAATAGGAATTGTATCTGCTAAAGAATTATTGCCAGATATTATACTTTGTGATATTATGATGCCAGAGGTAGATGGCTATGGAGTTTTAAAAGCACTTCATGAAGATGAAATTACAAAGCAAATTCCTTTTATTTTTCTGTCAGCAAAAACAGAACATAAAGAAATTAGAAAAGGGATGGATTTAGGTGCCGATGATTATTTGACCAAACCTTTTGAAGAAGAAGATTTAATTAGTGCTATTGAAAGTAGGCTGGCCAAACATGAGATTTTAAAACAAAATGCTGTTTCAGATCATAAACAGGAAACTACGGAAGATGATATTCTAGACCTCAATGAATTAAAGAATTTTTTTGATGATAATGGAGACGAATTGACCTTCTCACAAGGTGATATTATCTATAAAGAAGGCCAAGCTTCTAACACCATTTTTTTGGTTCTAAAAGGAGTTGTCAAATGTCATTCTATGGATGAAGACGGAAAACAATTAATTACGTCTTTGTACCGAGGAGATGATTTCTTAGGCTTTACTTCTTTCTTAAAAAATGTCCCTTATCAAGAATCTGCTACGGCAATGGAAGATGTGGTTTTGGCGGGTATTTCTAAAGAAAACTTAAAAGAAATTTTAGAAAAAAATCATGCTATTTCTTTAGAGCTGGTAGAATTACTATCGGGAAACATAAAAGAAATTAAACAGCAACTGCTGCAAATGGCCTATAGTTCTGTACGAAAAAAAACAGCTCAAACCTTATTACAATTTGCCGATATTATGACCACGCAAGCAGATGAGCCTATCAAAATTTCTAGAAGTGATTTGGCGAGCGTTGCGGGTATTGCCACAGAAAGTTTAATACGTACGTTATCCGGCTTCAAAAAAGAAGGCTTAATTGAAATAGAAGGCCGAAATATTAAGATTAAAGAGCTCAAAGCACTCCAATACATCACCTAAGTTTCCCTACTGTTACCTTTAAGGATATGACCGTTGTCATTTTTTGAGTTCTTAGGGCTTTATACCTTCGCTGTAAAGTAGTGGATCCCGATAATGAAACAAATTTTAGTACCTACAGATTTCTCAGAAAATTCTTTTAATGCTTTAGCATACGCCGTTGCATTTTACAAAAATACAGCCTGTACATTCTATATTATGAATATTGGTGCATTGAGCGAGTCGGGGATTGCATCAAATGGCTTTGCTTTAAATTATAATACCATAGACCTGCCATCAAAAATGGAGTTATTGGAAGAAAAAATTCAGGAGATTTCCAAAAACGATACCTCTAAGCATCATCTGTTCTACGGTTTACAAGAGTTTGGAAATTTTATTGATATAATTCGTAAGACTATTGTTGAAAAAAAAATAGACCTTATTGTTATGGGTACTAAAGGTACTTCTACATTAAGAAACACGTTTATTGGCAGTAACACAGAAGATGTCATTACCAAAGTAGCCGCCAATTTACTAATCGTACCCAAAAAATGTAAGTTTCAACCCCTACATAAAATTGTATTTCCTACCAATTTCAACAACTTTTATTCTTTTGACATTCTACAGTCATTAACAGAAATTTTACGAATCTCTAACGGTGTATTAGAAGTGATGAGTGTAATGGTGACTGAAAACTTAAACAGCTCTCAAGAGAAAAATAAAAACTATCTACACGAATACTTAGAGGAAGTATTTGAAGATCGCTACCATTTTTATAGTGCAAAAAACAAAAACGTGAAAGACGCTATAGAAGATTTCACCATCACCCATGCCATTGATATGACCATCATGGCAGCAAAAAACTTAAACTATTTACAACAACTGTTATTCAATTCTACCATTAAAAGAATAAGTAGGCACACAAAAATTCCTGTTTTTGTACTTCATGAATAATCAAACTATCCTAGGTGCATGACAATTGTCATAGGGATTTAATACGCCAAAAGATATTTTTGAAGTGACCTCAAAAATATTAGGCTATGAAAACTATCTTAATCCCAACCGATTTTTCAGAAAATGCAATGCATGCTATAAATTACGCCCTGCAGTTGTACAAATGCGAGCAAACCGTTTTTTATTTTGTGCACGCCTATGCCGATGAAGTTTATGGTTTTTTAAAAAATAGTGCAGATACGTCTATTTCAGACCGAACAACTAACATCGAAATTCAAGTAAAAGAGTTACTTAATGAATTAATTAGTTCAAAAGAACAGAAAGTACATAACCCCAAACATACTTACAAAGCGATAGCCTCTTTTGAGTCTTTGGTTGATGCTGTTAATGACACAGTTAATCTATTTAACATTGACCTCATCATTATGGGAACCAAAGGTAAAACAGCAAATAAAAGCATCACCTTTGGCAGCCATACGGTACAAGTATTCAAATATGTAAAATGCCCTGTTCTTGCTATCCCTGAAACGTATACCTACCAACACCCTAAAAAAATTCTATTCCCAACAGACTATAATTTACCCTATAAACGCAGGGAATTAAAGCTCTTAGACACCTTATGTCAGGAATTCAAATCTGAAGTTCATTGCCTTCATATATCCGATTTTGAAGATTTAAGCATGCGCCAAATAGATAACAAAAAATTTCTTGAAGATGCTCTACCCAATGCCTATTTAAGTTTTGAACAGACTGCAGTACAAAATAGAGTTACTGGTATTATGAATACCATTGATGAAAAAGCTATAGACCTATTAGTAATGACAAATTCTCGTCATTCCTTTTTAGAAGACATGTTATATAGATCTACCATAGATGAAATAGGTCTTAAAATCCATTTACCCTTTTTAGTACTTCAAAATTTATCACGTTAATACGCTCATACGCATGAAAAATATACTTATCCCAACAGATTTTTCAGAAAATTCATGGAATGCTATTGCCTACGGATTGTCGTTATTTAAAAAAACAAAATGCACTTTTCACCTGATCCACGTAAGTCCGGTTCTAGCAGCTAGCGCAGGAGAAATGGCGATGGTTTTGCCTCCTGAAATTATGGAAGAGAACTTACTGAAAGAAAGTTTAGAAAAATTAGATGCTCTTTTAGAACGCATAGAAAAATTGCCTTTTAACACTAAACACGAATTTCATACCGCTGCCAATTATGGTTTCTTTATTGATCATATAAAAAATGATGTAGCTACTAAGAAAATAGATCTTATTATTATGGGCACCAAAGGTGCTTCTGGTATAAAAAAAGTAGCTTTGGGTAGTAATACGGGACACGTAATTACAAAAGTAAAATGTGCCGTATTAGCCGTACCAGAAGAAACAAGCTATCAGAAACCACAGCGCATTGGTTTTCCTACAGATTACATTATTGATTACGATTTAAATATCTTAGCGCTTTTAAAAGATGTAACGTTATTGACCAATGCGCAGCTTAATTTTTTACATGTTGAGAGTAAACATGAAACTATGAGCGCTCTACAATTAAAAAATAAAGAATTTCTAGCACATTATTTCAAAGAAATAACGCATAATTTTAGCAACCTAGAAAGCCACAATTTAGATACAGCTATTGATAGGTTTATCCATACCGAAAAGGTAGATATGTTAGTAATGGTCGCTAAAAACTTAAATTTTTTAGAGCGCATCCTATTCAGACCCACCGTAGAAGACATAAGCTACCATATTAGCATCCCTTTTTTGGTTTTACACGAATAAATTAGAAGAATTCTATTGCTAGTTAGATTTGATGATATTTACGATATCATTTTTTTGGAGCACTCCAGATTGTCGCCAAAGTTGTTTTCCATTTTTAAATAACATCATGGTAGGTACCCCTCTAACTTGATATTTTGAAGCCAAAGTTTGGTTTTTATCTACATCAATCTTTACAATCTTAACGGCGTCTCCCATCTCCTCTTTTACCTGCCTTAAAATGGGCGCCAAAGTTTTACAAGGTCCGCACCAATCAGCAAAAAAATCAATTAATACTGGTGTATCTGAGTCTATTATTTTATCGAAACTACTTTTCATCTTTCTATTATTTTTTTGAATTATAAATTTATAAAATACAGCAGAGTTCTGAACTGATTTATATCATAATTTTATTGGATTATGTTGGGTACTTTTAATCCATCATAAAAATACAACATCATGAAAAAAATATTGCTCCCAACTGATTTTTCTGATAACTCATTTAAAGCGATAACCTATGCTTTAAAGGTCTACAAAGATATCAAATGCACCTTCTATCTTTTGCACACCTATAACCCATCTGTGTATCAAACAGAATACTTAATTGGCAGCCCTGGATTAATAGGTCTAGGAGATGTTATGAAAGAAACAGCACTGACAAATAGTAAAGAATTAAAAGATAAAATTGAATTAGAATACCCCAACCCTAAACACACGTTTAAAACACGTGTTGTATTTAATACGCTTCTGAATGAAGTTCTTGAAATGACCACTAATGAAGGTATAGATCTTGTTGTGATGGGTACCAAAGGTGTCTCCGGTGCTGAAGAAATATTGTTTGGAAGTAATGCGGTACATATCATAAAAAAAACAAAATGTCCTCTGATTGTTGTTCCAGATTCTTTTGCCTATGAAGCACCAAAAGAAATTTTATTTCCTACAGATTTTGAAATCACCTATCCTAAAAAAGAAATTGAAAGCCTTTTACAAGTAGTTAAACAGCACAAATCTCAAGTTAATATACTGCATATTAGAAAAGCCATTGAGCTTAACATGGTACAGAAAGAACATAAGAAACAATTGGATAGACTAATGGTCAATCATGCTATTTTTCATGAAGTACCAGACAATGAAGTTATTACAGCCATAAACGATTTTCAATTAAAAAGAAAAATTAATCTCTTGGTAATGATTCAAAATAAGCATACCTTTTTTGAAAGACTATTCATAGAACCTGTGTTAAAAAAGGTCGGTTTTCATGTCACTATACCGTTCATGGTCATTCCTCAACTTTAAAAAATTAAAATGAAATCTATATTAGTAGCAACAGACTTTTCAAATGATGCATACTGTGCATTGTTTTACGGAACAAAATTATTTAAAGAAACCGCTTGTACTTTTTATATTTTGAATGTGTATGATGAGCTTACGCCTCTAAAAAATAAAAGGGCTCCTTTCTTATCCAATAAAAACGAACTAGAAGAAATTGAAGCGCAATCTAATACTGCTTTAGAAAAACTGATTCATAAAATAACCTTAGATACAGAAAATCCTAATCACAAGTTTGTTCCACTTTCTAAAGAAGGCAATCTCTCTAAGAACATAAAAAACACTACTAAAACATATGATATAGATCTTGTTTTAGTAGGTAGTAAAGGAGAAACTGGCGCTAAAGAATTGTTCTTTGGCAGCAACACTATACAAATTACAAACGCCATATCCAACTGTCCCATATTAGCTATCCCTAAACAAATCGAATATACTGCGCCTAAAGAAATTGCATTTGTAACAGATTATAAGCAAGGGTGTTCCTTAACTAATATTGCGCCCCTTTTATTTATTGCTAAACAAACAAATGCTGCCATACGAGTTATGCATATTATAGAAGAAGCGAGCTTAGATGCAGAGCAAGAACTCAAACATAAATTATTAGAAAATTGCCTAAAAGAGTATCAGCATTCTTTTACGACAATGAAAGAATTTAGTGATAAAGCAAAGGTTATCCACGAATTTATTGCTGCTCGCGAAATAGATTTGTTTTGTATGGTGCATCAAAAAAGAAATTTTTTAGAGAAGTTACTACGAGAACCTGTGATAAAAGATGTTAGTATGTATGCCAATATTCCGTTTCTAATACTTCCGAGTTTGGAGTGATAATTGTCATAGAAAAGTTCCTTGAGTACAATTAAATTTATCACATCAATCTCTAAAACGGAACATCATGAATAAACGCATCTTAATTCCTACTGATTTTTCAAAAAATGCTTTAAATGCAGCACGTTATGCCTTGGATTTATATGAAAAGCAAAATTGTGAATTTTACTTTTTAAATGTATTTCACGTAGATGGTTATACTACCGACTACTTGGCACTCCCAGAACCGGGTAGTCCTGATTATGATGCAGCCCTAGAAGCATCTGAGAAAGCCTTTGAAAAATTAGTAGAGGTACTCGCATTACATAATGACAACCCAAAACATCAATATCATACTATTTCTAGTTTAAATTTTCTATCTGAAGCAATGAAACATATTATTGCTAAAGAAGCAATTGATTTAGTCGTTATGGGCACTCAAGGTGCCACCGGTCACAAAGGAATTATTTTTGGGAGCAATACCGTAAAGGCTATGGAAAAAATTACAGCTTGCCCTGTTCTCGCTATTCCAGAAATGGTACGCTTCACACCTATTAAGGAAATAGTATTTCCTACCGATTTAAAAACAAATTATAAGTCCAAAGAACTAGATTATCTAATAGATATAGCTAGAATGCATGGATCAGCAATACGCATACTTCATATCACTAATACAGAAGAATTATCTACTACGCAGCAAGATAGTAAAGAATATTTAGAAACCATTTTTAGTACTATAGAGTGTACATTTCATACACTCACAGGATTGAGCGTAGCGAAAGGCATCACCACATTTGTAGCGAGTAGAGGCAGTAGTATGATTGCATTTATAAACCGTTCTCATTTTTTCTTTGGAACCGTATTTTCAAAGCCCTTAATTAAAGAGATTGGCTACGAAGCCACAACACCTATTCTTGCGCTTCATTAATATTATTAGTAACCCTATTCCTATATATTTTCATGGAAACTTTAAATACCTTCTTAGAACATCCTACATCTTTAAAAATAGCCAAGCTAGCGCTATGGGTCGTGGTTATTGTAGCAAGTATTAGTTTCTTAAGGAAAGTATTAAAGAAAAGAATTGCAGATTTAGCGATACGCTATAAGGCACAAAAAGGCGTAGAAATCATTGGCTACGTACTAATTGCTCTATTAATCCTTATCTCTTTCACCGTAAAAAACTTGGAAGATTACACCATTATAATTGGCTTATTCACGGCCGGTATAACGTTTACACTTCAAGAGTTAATTTTGAGTATAGCAGGATCATTTTATATTTTCTTTGTCCGTGTTTATAAGCCAGGCGATCGGATAGAAATAAACGGAATAAAGGGAGATGTTATAGATATTGATAGTATCTATACCACTTTAATGGAAATGGGAGAATGGGTAAGCAGCGATAACTATTCCGGTAGAATTGTAAAAATTAGCAATGCCTTTGTTTTTAAGGGTCCTATTAAAAACTATTCAATGGATTTCCCTTTTGTTTGGGACGAATTAAATATTCTTATCACCTACGAATCTGATTTAGACCTTGCAAAAAAAATAGTCCTAGAACAAGCAGAATTACTTTTAGCTGATTACACAGAAAAATCTATTGCAAAGTGGGAAGAAATGGTAGAACGCTACTATATTGAAGATTCTAAGCTAGCCCCTTCAATCGCCATTAATTTAACAGACAATTGGGTGGCTATAAACTTACGTTATATCACAGATTATAAAAAAAGAAGAGCTACAAAGCACGAATTACTTGAATTAATTCAACGAGAAATTAAAGCTACCCGAGGTACAGTAAGCTTTGCCTCTACTACGCTACAATTACTTAAAATACCCGAAGTAGACGTACAACTAAAAAAATGATATGGAACCTGCTATGACCATTGAAGTAACGAAATCTTCAGGAGAAAAAGCACTTTTTTCTTTAGATAAATTACGTAATTCCCTAAAATATAGTGGTGCCAATCATAACCTAATAGAAGAAATTCTTTCTAAAGTAAAGGAGGAACTTTATGAAGGTATTTCTACACAAGAAATTTACAATAGAGCTTTTGCGCTTTTAAAAAGAAATAAATCGGTTTTTGCCTCTAAATACAAGCTAAAAAAAGCCATCTATGAATTAGGCCCAACAGGCTTTCCTTTTGAACGTTTTGTGGCTGCGATTTTAACTTATTCTGGATACACAACTACCGTTGGTGAAATTCTAAACGGAATTTGTGTTACCCATGAGATAGATGTGATTGCAGAAAAAAATAATAAAGCGGCTATTATTGAATGTAAATTTCATTCAGAAGAAGGTCGTAACTGTAATGTTAAGATTCCGCTATACATTCATTCTCGGTATAGGGATGTTAAAACATTTTGGGAAACAAAATCAACAGAAAAACGGGTTATCGATAAAGGTTGGGTGGTAACTAATACAAGATTCACAAGCGATGCTATTGCCTATGGCCATTGTGCTGGTCTCTACTTATTAAGTTGGGATTTCCCTCAAAAGGAAGGATTAAAAGATAGAATAGATCGTTTGAGTTTATATCCCATCACCGTTTCTACGCTACTAACAAATAAAGAGAAGCATTATCTCTTAAATAGAGACGTGGTACTCTGCAGACAACTCTGGAAAGAACAATTTTTATTAGATCATTTAGGTATTTCCAATTCTAGAAAAACAAGTATTATCAATGAGCTTAAACAACTTTGTAATCCTTAATTTATGAAAAATGCAAAAATTCACTTTCTAGGCGCCTCTGGTACCGTTACTGGATCTAAATTTTATATAGAAACTCCAGACATAAACATCATGGTAGATTGTGGCATGTTTCAAGGATTAAAAGAGCTCCGTGAAATAAACTGGACTCCCTTACCTATCAATGTTTCTAAAATAGATGTTGTGCTACTTACGCACGGACATTTAGACCACACTGGTTACTTACCTCGTCTCGTAAAAGAAGGATTTAGAGGGAAAATAATAGGTACGGCTCCTACTTTAGCTATTGCAGAAATTATACTTTTGGATAGTGGTAAAATTCAGGAAGAAGAGGCAGTGAGAGCTAACGAAGAAGGGTATAGCAAGCATCACCCAGCAATTCCATTTTATACCATAGATGAAGCTAAAAACACCATTACAAAGTTCGAAGCTGCAGATAGCGGAAAGTGGCTTCAACTCTCTGACGCTGTTAAATTTAGATTCCGATACAACGGACATATTATTGGTGCTACATTTATCGAGCTTGATATTAATGGTAAAATAGTAGTTTTTTCCGGTGATATTGGAAGAGTTGAGGACGTATTACTCTCAAAACCAGAAAAACCAGAATGGGCAGATTATTTATTTTTAGAAAGTACTTACGGAAATAAACTACATCCTAAAGAAGATGTAGAGGGCATGCTAGTTGCTTTAGTACATAAGACAATTACGAATGGCGGAAACTTAATTATCCCTTCGTTTGCCGTAGAACGTTTACAATCGTTAATGTACACCCTATGGCAATTATACAAAAAAAACAAAATTCCGAACATTCCTATATTTATTGATAGTCCAATGGGTAACAATGTACTATCTGTATTTGAGGAATTTCCTGAGTGGCATAAATTATCTTCCGAGGAATATGAAGCTATGTGCAACCATTTTAATATAATAACTTCCTATGCCGATACATGGAAAACTATTGATAATCCACGACCTAAAATAATTATTGCGGGAAGCGGTATGGTTACTGGCGGTCGTGTTTTAACCTATTTAAAACAAATGATAGGCAAAACCTCAACAACTGTATTACTTGCAGGTTATCAGGCAGAAGGCACACGCGGCAGACAGTTATTAGAAGGCGCTCACGAATTGAAAATTTTTGGAAAATACTACCCTATTAAAGCATCCATTCAGCATTTAGAAAGTTTGTCTGCCCATGCAGATCAAAACGAATTACTTGATTGGTTGAGTGCAATAAAAAATATACCAGAAAACGTATTTTTAATTCACGGAGAGCCCAATGCTTTAGATATATTTAAAGTGAAAATTAGAGATGAATACCATTGGAATGTTACTATTCCAAAATTAAATGATACAGCAATATTAATAGTATAAGTACAACCACACATGAAAATATTATTTTACAGCAGTAAAGATTTTGAAATTCCGTTTTTAAAAAACGGAAATACCAAAAATCAAGAACTAGATTTTATTCCGGAATCACTAACAAGTGAAAGTGCTTTAAAAGCAACGGGCTACAATGCTATTTCTATTTTTTCAGGAGATGATGCCTCCTCGCTAGTCTTAGAAAAACTCTGGGCACTAGGTGTCCGCTACATCACCTTGCGTTCCGCTGGTTATAACAATTTAAATCTGGGTGCCGCCAAAAATTATGGTTTCAAGGTCGCAAATGCACCAGACTATTCTCCTTACGCTATTGCAGAACATGCTACAGCCTTATTATTAGCTTTAAACCGTAAAATAGTTACGGCCAATACGCAAGTAAAAGCTTATAATTTTGTACAGGATAATTTAATGGGCTTTAATTTAAGAGGTAAAACTGTAGGGTTAATTGGCACAGGTAGTATTGGTGCTGCTATGGCAAGTATCATGCATGGTTTTGGTTGTACAATTTTAGCCTATGATATTGCTCCCAACTATGAATTAGAAACTGCCTATAATTTAAAGTACAAAAGTTTAGATCAGCTCTGTAGCGCATCAGATATTATAAGCTTGCACATACCCCTTACGGAAGATAATCACTATCTCATTAACAAAGAACGAATGGCTTTAATGAAAAAGAATGTAATTATCGTAAATACCGCTAGAGGTGCGCATGTAAATACTTTAGCTATTATTGATGCCCTTGAAAACAAACAAATTGCTGGCTATTGCACCGATGTATATGAAAAAGAAGCCGGAACTTTTTTTAAAGACTTTTCAAGCGAAGAATTAAAAGATGATACCTTAAAAAAGCTTTTAAGTTTACCTAATGTGCTGTTAACTCCACATCAGGGATACATGACCAATGAAGCCTTACAGCATATTGCCGAGTTAACATTTGATAACTTGAACTCGTGGAATGAAAATAAGAAGAGTCGCCATGAATTATAATAATGTAATAAAAACCATTCCTGATTAAATTATCCAATTAATAAAAAATTTTAGAAATGTTAAAAATTGTTAAAATACCTCTAATGTAACTCGGGTTACAGATAGCATTAATGTAATAGTTTAATTTTATTGAATAATATTTAACAATAGATAAAAACTATAATATGAGTGATGTAAATGTAGTACCAGAACAAGTTGTTTCAATGCCAAGAATAGGAGATATAGCTCCTGATTTTGAAGCAGTAACCACTAAAGGTAAAATCAAAATGTCAGATTTTGCTAAAGACAAATGGATTGTAATGTTTTCACATCCAGCAGATTTTACTCCGGTGTGTACCACTGAGATGAGTGGTTTTGCAACCCGAAAAGGTGAATTTGACGCTCTTAACACGGAATTATTAGGATTAAGTATTGATAGCATTCACGCGCATTTAGGGTGGGTTCAAAATGTACGAGAAACTACTGGAGTATATTTTAATTTTCCAATCATAGCTGATATTGACATGAAGGTGTCTAAATTATATGGCATGTTACAACCCAATGAAAGCGAAACTGCGGCAGTTAGGGCCGTCTTTTTTATTGATCCAAAGAAAAAAATACGCTTGGTAATGTATTACCCACTAAACGTTGGCAGAAATATGGATGAAATACTTCGCGCACTTGATGCCTTACAAACTTCTGATGAGTACAAAGTAGCCATGCCACTAGATTGGAAAAGAGGAGACAAAGTTATTGTATCTCCTCCTAAAACTTTAGACGAACTTAATGTTCGGTTAGAAGATGATTCTCTTGAAAAGGTAGCTTGGTATCTTGCTAAGAAAACTATTTAATTTTATAATATCCATTTCGGTTGTACTATATCGAAATGGATATTTCTTTTATTTTCAAACCTTAAAATTGTAAGCCCTATGATTATTAAACAATTTCAAGACAAACCATTAGCTCATTACTCTTATGCAATTTTGAGTGGTGATAAAATTAGTTTGGTAGATCCTTCCAGGGATCCTAAACCTTATTATGTATTTGCCGAAGAAAACAATGCGCAGATTGTTGCTGTTTTTGAGACCCACCCGCATGCAGATTTTGTAAGCAGTCATTTACAAATCCATAATGAAACAGGTGCTACTATTTATACTAGTAAATTAGTTGGTGCAGATTATCCGCACAAAACCTTTGATGACGGTGATACTTTCTCCATGAGTGAAGTAATTTTCTCCGCGCTAAATACACCAGGACATTCTCCAGACGGTATTACCATTGTAGCAAAAGATAAAAAATCTAAGCATGCCATGTTTACAGGAGATACTTTATTCATTGGTGATGTAGGTAGGCCTGATTTAAGAGAAAGAGCAGGAAATATGAAAGCTAAACGGGAAGAATTAGCAAGAGCTATGTTTCAAACCATCCAAAATAAATTTAAGCAACTTCCCGATGAAACTATCCTTTATCCAGCTCATGGAGCAGGATCACTTTGTGGAAAAAATATGAGTACTGACTCTTCCAGCACACTTGGTAAAGAGCGTAAGAGTAATTGGGCATTCAAAAATTTGTCAGAAAAAGATTTTACAGATCACATATTAGCAGACCAACCTTTTATTCCTTCTTATTTTGGATTTGATGTAGACCTAAATAAAAGTGGCGCCTCCTCTGTTGAATCTAGTATTGCCAAAATTCCTTTTTTAATGGAGGTAGCTACTGTTGAAAAAAATATCACTGTAGTAGATACTAGAAATGAAATTGATTTCAAAAATAACCACCTCCCCAATTCCATAAACATTATGGCACGAAATGAGGATGATAAAATTGAAACTTGGCTAGGTGCTATCATAGCTCCCAATGAACCTTATTACCTGGTTGTTGATAGTATCACTAAAAGGCAAGAAATTATAGAACGCATTGCTAAAATTGGCTATGAAGCACAAATAAAAGCCGTAGTAACTTTAGCAAATTTAGACATGGAGCAATCAGATAAATTTGACTTTTCAACTTTTGAAGGTCGTACGGAAGATTACACTATTCTAGACATTCGAAATAGAAGTGAAGTACAAGAAGGTAAAGTTTTTGCCAATGCGGTGAACATCCCCTTGAATGAACTTCGTCATTCAATTAAAATTATTCCTAGAAACAAACCTATTGTTGTTCACTGTGCTGGTGGGTATAGAAGTGCAGCAGGATCAAGTATTGTAGCAAAAGAAATGAAGGAAGTTAAGGTATTTGACCTCAGTGAAAAAGTAAATATCTATAAATAAGCAGGTATAGTTTGCTGCTTAGCAGTACCGATTTTCTTTTTAAATTTAATAGATAAAAAAAGTGAGACCAAAAGGTCTCACTTTTTTTATCTATTAAAATTTATATTGTACGAAAGCTGATAAATTCCGACCCGGATCATTGATCGGAACCGTACCAAAAGCTGCCTGATTATTGAAAGCAAAATTAAGATGATTACTGTATGTTTTATCAAAAACATTTAGCGCTGCTACCCCTAATGTTATATTTTTAAAAGGAATAAAACCCAATCGTACATCTAAAACATCGTAACCAGGAGTTACCTGTTCGCCAAATGAAATAGCAATATTTTCTTGTTTAGAAGTTATGGTATAATTTGCGCTAGCCCAAAATTTTTCTTTTTCAAAAGCTAGTTTAAAACGCGTTGTTAAAGGGGGCGCTAAAGGCAAAGATTCACTCAAATCTTTATTTTTAGCATATACATAAGCTAGGGCTGTTGTGAAATTAAAATTTTTATAAAAATCTACCCCAGTACTAATTTCGAAACCCGTTTTATAAGCTTCATCTAAATTCCTAAATACCTTTGGATTCAAAGGCTCACTAGTCGGCATAAATTTTCGTGTTTTAGAGGGATCAATTACAGCAACAATATAATTTTCATACAAAGAATAATAAAACGATGTCTGGTAGGTAAACTTATCTGCATTTTCTTTAGAAATAGGTGAAGATCCTTTAAAACCAATTTCAAACTGATTATTTACTTCAGCCTTTAAATTAGGATTACCTATGTATTCATAGGAATCTTGACCTACTGTAAAATGATTAATTACGCGTTCTATCATATTCGCAGAACGGACACCTCTACCATACGCTATTTCCATTAAAAACTGCTCTGATTGTGCATATTTTATAGAAGCCGTACCACTAATATTATGCTCTGTTCTTTTATCCAAATCTGGATACAACGCAGCGAAATCTGCTTCAGGATCTTTTATTTCAGAAGTTACCCCATCATAACGCAAACCTGTCACTAAAATAGTTTTACGACTTATAGGATATCTACTTTCTACAAAAACACCAAAATCATTAATATAAGAATCTTGCCATACCTTATCTGTATATGCTATAGGCGTTAAAATTGCTCCCATCATATTTTGTTTTACCAACCGCGTACGGTCTCCGTCTCTAGCGATGTGCAAAAGGTCTACGCCTGTGAATAGCGAAAATTTATCAGAAGGTTTAAGGTGTAATTCTACTTTACCTCCAGCGGTAGTTGCATCTATAGCAGAAACAGCTTCCGTCATCATAAAACTAGGTCTTCGTGTATTGGTCATCACATGATCTACATAGCTATAATATGCTTTAGCATCCACTCCTTTTAAGACACCCTGTAAACCATCCAAAGCGTAATCAATTGAGATAATAGAACTATTATCTTCCTCAGTATCCATAGGGAGTCCTGCGTGCAATACGTCTCTTCCGAATGATTTTCTCCAATGCGATTGGATTCTTTGGTTCTCGGTAATATTATACCCTACACGTAATCCAAAATCTAAGCTCCTAAAAGAGGAAGGAATATCTACCCCATCACCATCTTCATAGTTTCCAAAATCTCTGAAGCCAACATTTCCAACAAGATCGTACTTTTCTGTTGCTTGTTGCAAACGAGCCATGGAAACCAGTGAATTACCATTACTTTCATACCCTGCATGCACACTACCACTTAAACCAAAATCATCGTTGCTAGGTTTTTGAGTTACTAAATTAACAATACCGCCAAATGTTGCGCCATACCGAACCGTATAAGGTCCTTTTATAATTTCTATTTTCTCTATCTCTTCAGGAATAACATGCGTTGTTATAGGATCCATACGATTAGGACAGGCGTGCATTGCTTTGGTACCGCCATCAAACTGTACATTTAATTGCTCATATTGCGTAGCTCTAAATGAAGGATCAATAGCATAATTCCCTCGTTTAATTAGAGCAAAACCATTAACATCGGCAAACAAATCAGCCACATTTTTAGGCTGAACTGTTTTTTTAACGTAATCATTAGTTTCAAGGGCAAATACAGGATCTGTCTTAGCATTACCCGTAACCAAAACTCCTGTGACTTCTATAGGAGTCATTTTTAATAAGAATTGCTTTTCTTCTTCGGACGGAAAAATATCCTGTTGGATGGTTTTATACCCCATATATGAAATAGTAATTGATGTCCCTTTTCGTGGAACTGTCAATTGAAAATTTCCATTTTCATTGGTATAGGTACCTTTTCCTGTTTGCGTTATAATATATGCTCCAGTAAGGGGACTATTGTTCTCTTCGTCCAAGACCTTACCCTTAAAATTTTGTGCGGAAATTAGCTGCCCGAATAAAAAAAGCACAGGCAACAAAAAATAGGTGGTTTTCATATTTTTGATATTTAAAATTATACATGTAAACAGCACTGAAGGCTCTATAAGAGCGCTCAGTAACTTATAACGAGGTATCATCTTAAATTTGTGGTGGGTGCGTTATTTGGGCTATTAGTTTAAAGGAGTACGTAATATGATATCCTAAATTAAGATAGGATGTATTCCCAGGGACTACAAATTCAATATTAAAAATTGTTCCTAAAAACAATACTGTTTCAATTCTTAAAAAATCTATGTTTAAAGGTTCTTTATCTTCACTTGCTTGTTGTAATAGCATTTTTGAAAGCACACACTTTCCATCACACTCCAACGCTGGTCTACTTTTATTTTCGCAAAAATTCTCAACAAAATTATCCGTAAACAAAATATAATACCCTAGTGTACCTGTATTCTTTAACGTACTGAATAAGGTAATAGTAGTAAATAAAATAAAAATTATTTGGTTAGCTATTTTCACAATACTAATTTAATATGCTATGCTCATCTTTACCGTAACTTTTGTTACACAAGACGCTTAATTATGAGAGAAACATTGAAAAATTATTTGTATTGTAGCGTTATAAGAGGGCACTAAACAATTTACCAAAACCTTCTTTAAGCTTATCACTCCACGGCCTGTTCATAAATTCTGTGTAAGATAAGCCTTTACTTATATGCGCATCATTTAGAAAGTCTGCTTTGAGCAATTTTGCAAATACTTCATCATAAATTAGAGCGTTTACTTCGTAATTCTGCTCAAAACTACGGTCATCTAGGTTGGCTGTACCTATGGTGGTAATAGCATCATCACTTACAATAATCTTGCTATGTAAGAATCCATCAGGAAATAAGTATATTTTCACTCCTGCTTTTAAGAGCGTTTCAAAATAAGAGCGCACACTCCACCCTACTATTTTACTATCTGCTTGTTCTGAAATTAGCAGCCTTACATCTATGCCGCTAAGGGCTGCCGTCTGTAATGCTTGCAAAATAGCCTGCCCTGGAATAATGTAAGGGTTGGTAATATAAATGTATTTTTCAGCTTTGTTAATCATGGCAAAATACGTCTGCTCAAGCGATGCAAAGTCATCATCGGGCCCTCCTGCGACAATTTGTACTAAACTACTAGCAATAACCACTTTTTCTTTATTTGCAGATGGTATCAAATTAATTTCCTGCGTACTCACAAGGTACCAGTCTAATGCGAAAACATAATCTAAATGTTCTGCGGCAGCTCCTGTAATTTGTAAATGCATATCATGCCATTTACCTAAAGTTGCATCCCCTTTTAAATATTTATCGGAGATATTTATGCCACCAGTAAAACCTATTTGCCCATCGATAACTATAATTTTGCGATGGTTTCTGTAATTCAATGATCTAAAAAAACGCCCGAATTTAAACGGCAAAAAAGGATACACTGATACGCCTATACTTTCTAGTTTGTTAATGTATTTTTTACTTAAAGAAAAACTACCTACTCCATCATAAATCATCCGTACGGAAACTCCCTCGTTTACTTTCTTCTCAAAAAGTTTTAAAAAAGCATCCGCTAATTCGCCTTCTTCAAAAATATAATATTGTAGATGTATCGTGGTTTTTGCTGCTTCTAGTGCTTTAAAAATGGCTTCAAAAGTAGTTTTACCATCTTTTAATAATACCAATCTATTACCTCCCGTTGGAGGAAAATGAGAGTTTTTGTAGACTAAGGTCATGATCTTTTTAAACTGTCCACGCATTACAGCGGTTTGTTCTAAAGATGGTTTTGGAAATTTAAAGAAGCGCTCTTTTTTTAAACGTATTAGTTTATTTTTTCTTCTATTTCTCCCCAATAATAAATAGAGTAAAATGCCGCCAACCGGTACAGTAAATATTGCCAGTAGCCACCCTAAAGTTTTAGACGGTTTTGCGCCATGCAATAAGATACTCACCACTAAGGTTAGTGCTACTAAAACATAAAGTATAATTAAAATTTGCAGTCCCAAGATAATCTTTTAACGGTAGGGCTAAGGTAGCCTAAGTAACTACATATTAGCTATGATATATATCAGAGTTTAAGGTATTGTTTTCTAAAGCTCAATGGAGAGCAATTCATATACCTATCAAACTGTCTATAAAAAAAAGGGAGACTCTCATACCCGCATTCATACGCAATCTGGCTTACTTGTTTTTTAGATTCGATAAGTAATTTACAGGCTATATTGATGCGATATTCATTTAAATACGTGAAGAATGATTTGCTGTGTGATTTTTTAAAGAACCTGCAAAAAGCTTCGTTTCCCATAGCTAGTGTTCCTGCAATGTCTTCTAGCTTTATTTTTTTTGTATAATTATTGGCGACAAAATCTTGAATGACATCTATCCTATGATTTGTTTTACTATTTAAAATAGGTGTAAAACCTGGTGTTACCAAGAGATTATAAGTGGTTATTTCGCTAATTTCTTTTAATACTTTTAAAAATGACAGAAGTTTCTCTAATGGGTCTTTGGTAAGTACTTCTTCTAATTTTGAAGTCATTTTAGCCGCTACAATGGCATTAAAATGGATGCCTTCTGAAGCACGTTCTAATAGTTTTTTGATACTATAAAATTCTCTTTTCTCTAACCAACCAACACCTAAAAGATTAGCGTCCCATTGAAAAACTATTGATTTAACGTAGGTTGCATCTTCAGAAGTATTCTTCCAACAGTGCGGCAAGTTGCTCCCTAAAAGCACAAAATCACCAGCTTCAAATTGTTGCACACTATTACCTACATAGCGCACCCCTTCTCCTTTAAGAATATACGTTAGTTCAAATTCTGGATGAAAATGCCAAGGTGCATCAAACTCATCACTTTCATACACAAAGGCACTAAAAGAGCTGTTATTGGTGACTCTAATTTTTTCAAATTCTGCTTTCAATTTAAAATATATTTACTCGAAAATAATCAATTATAACATCAATAAGAAGTAAAACAACAATAGAAAGTCAATTTAAGCACTTATGAGGTCAATAAAGAGAATTTTTGGTTTCTTAAAAAAATAGATTTTTGAAGCAATCAAAACTACTATCTAAAATCATAAATATAAACCACTCATGAAGGAAAGTATTTTCACAGATCCTTTTAAAAAGGCAAGACAGGAAACAGGCATAGGAGAAATGGATGATCAAAATGATCCTGTTGCCATGATTCTAGGGCATAAGGAAGTACGTAGGGCTGCACATAATTGGAAAAGCTATAGTTCAGGAACTATTCCTGGACGGATCGTTATTCCTTCGGAGGTAAATATCAGAAGTATTCGCCAAATTCCGTTTGAAGTAGATCCTCCGCAACATGGTGCTTATCGGGAGGTGGTTGAAAAATGGTTTAAGCGGCCATTAGAAAAAAAATACGAAGAAGAATTAACCTTACAGATTGAGGCTTTGGTTACAAAGGTATTGGAGCAAGATTCTTTTGAAGTGATTCATGATTTTGCATTGGTATTACAATCTCAAGCGCTCACCTTATTGTTTAATGTACCCTTTGAGGAAGCACAGACTTGGATATCTTGGGGCACCCATGTTTTTAGAAGTAAAGATTCTGCTTTAGATGGTGCAAAAGCAAATGTTCTTTACGATTATATAGACCAAAAATTAGCTGAAAGTAGCTCAAATCCAGGTAAGGATTTTTATGCTGTTTTATTAGCAGCGGAAGTAGATGGCAAAAAGCTAACCGCAGAAGAAGCTAAGGGGGTGCTAATTTTAACCTTTGCCGGAGGTAGAGACACGGTTATTAATGCGGTGACTAACAGTATTGCTTATTTCGCAGAACATCCAAAATCTTTAGAGTGGCTCAGAAAAGAGCCCGAATTATTACCTACTGCGATAGAAGAACTTATTCGTTACTTTTCGCCCCTAACGCAAATGGGACGTGTGGCTACGCAGGATACTATGGTTTGCCAACATGCTGTAAAGGCAGATAGCAGAATTTCGCTGTGTTGGGCTTCAGCAAACCGAGATGAAACTGTATTTGAAAATGCTGACGAAGTTGTTTTAGACCGAAAAGCAAATCCGCATGTAGCCTTTGGTTTTGGCACGCATAACTGTCTTGGAGCTACTCATGCAAGGCAAGTAATGAAAGTACTATTACGCACTTTAATAGCTAAAGTAAAAAGTATAGACATTCATGACGCTAAGGATAATATAGAGGATCTAGGTGATTTTAAACGTAAAGTAGGTTTTGATTCTTTAACCGTAAAATTCAATAAAATATAAGTAATGGCTCAAATAACATTTATTTCAAGCGATAATAAAAGCACCGTGGTATCCGGTAACTCTGGTAATTTGATGGAGTTAGCGCTGCAAAACAAGATTGAAGGAATTGAAGGAAATTGCGGAGGCGTATGCTCTTGTGCTACCTGTCATATTTACGTACAACCAGAAGATTGGACAAAAATAGGTCCACCAAACGAAATGGAAAGTGATATGCTAGAGTTTGATGATAAAACCACAAATTACAGCAGATTGTCCTGTCAAATTCAAGTCACTGATGCTATTGATGGCATAGTTGTTAATGTTGCAAAATAGATTTGATGACAGAAAAAAGTTCACAAACGTGTATCATTATTGGTGCCAGTCATGCTGGGGTAAATTTTGCTTTCGCCCTTAGAAAAGAAGGTTGGCAGGGTTCTATATTACTTTTTGATAAGGAGGCCACGCTCCCCTATCACAAACCACCCCTTTCTAAGTCATATTTAAATGCAGAAGACCATCAAAAAATTGATGCCCTATATCCATTAGAAAGCTATACAACAGATGATATCACTTTAAAACTTGGGATAAGTATTGCTTCTGCCAATGCAAAAGATCAAACCGTTACTTGCCCCAACGGAAAAGAATATCATTATGACTTTTTAGTATTAGCTACAGGAGCACGACCTCTAATTCCGAATATTGAAGGAATAGCGTCTGTCAAAAATATATTCCCCATGCGCTCTATTGTAGATGCCGTAGCCATAAGAACCGCATTAAAAAAATCAATCTCTAAAAAAGTTGTGATTATTGGTGGTGGTTATATCGGATTGGAAACTGCCGCATCTTTAAAAAAACTAGGTGCAACTGTCACAGTTTTAGAACGAGAACCTCGAGTGTTAGCACGAGTGACAGCCCCTGAAATGTCGCACTTTTTCGAAAAATTACATCATGATAATGCTGTTGCCATACACTGTAACAAAAACGTAACCCAATTAGCGCATCATAATAAAACTAACATCATTAGCTGTAATGATGGTAGTATTTATGAAGCTGATATCATTATAGTAGGCGTTGGTATTTTGGTGAATACAGAATTAGCGGAACAGCTAGGGTTAGAACTAGCAAATGGAATTAAAGTAGATAGTACCTGCAAGACCAGTAACAAGGCTATTTATGCTATTGGAGATTGCACCAATCACTACAGCCCTCATTACAACAAAAATATCCGATTAGAATCTGTACAAAATGCGGTAGATCAAGCTAAAGTAGCGGCTGCCAGTATTTGTGGCCATGAGAAATACTATAATACAATCCCCTGGTTTTGGTCAGATCAGTATGATGTAAAGTTACAAATAGTGGGACTTACCACAGGCTATAATCAATTGATAAAACGTGTTGAAACCGCCAAAGAAAAAAGCGTCTCTTTTTGGTATTTTAAGGATGATGAATTACTGGCTGTAGATGCTGTGAACAATGCAAAAGCATATATTTTAGGCGGAAGATTTATTCAATCGAAGCAACAACTAAATAAAGAAAAAATTAAAGATTCAAGTATTACTATAACTCCAACTAGCTTTTTATAACTATTATTATGTCTATACAATCAAAAAGTGCTATTGCAAAAGGTGACGGATCATTTCTTATTGACTATATTACCGTAGAAAACCCACAAGATGATGAAGTATTGGTGGCCATAAAAGCTGCTGGACTTTGCCATACAGATCATGATTCGCTCTCTTGGGGAAAACCTATTGTTATGGGTCATGAAGGCGCTGGAATTGTAAAAGCAATTGGTGCTAAGGTAACGACCGTTAAGGTAGGTGATGCTGTAATTTTAAACTGGGCCACCCCTTGTGGTACATGTTTTCAATGCAAAGAAAAAAACCAACATATTTGCGAAAATAATTCGCCCGTAGTTGCTGGAGGAAATGGTTACACGCCAGGCCATGCGCATTTAGAAGGCACCAAATGGAATAACACCCCTATTATACGCTCCTTTAATATTGGAACATTATCAGAATATACTTTAGTAAAAGAATCTGCCGTCGTAAAAAATACTTACGATAAAATGCCTTTTCCAGCTGCAAGTATTATTAGTTGTGGAGTAATGACAGGATACGGATCTGCTGTAAATTCTGCTAAAGTAACCAAAAATAGCTCCGTAGTTGTTTTAGGTACAGGAGGGGTAGGATTAAATGTTATTCAAGGAGCAAAAGTTTCTAAAGCATCTAAAATTATAGCAATTGATATAAATGAGAATCGCTTAGAAATGGCGAAACAGTTTGGAGCCACACATACTATTCTTGCTAGTAAAAATGATAAGGGACTTTTAGAAGCTGCGAAAGAAGTAAGAAAAATGACCGATGGTCGTGGTGCAGATTATGCCTTTGAATGTACAGCAATACCAGCGCTGGGTGCTGCTCCTTTAGCTATGATCAGAAATGCAGGAACAGCAGTACAAGTAAGCGGTATAGAAGAAGAAGTTTTAATCGACATGTCGCTCTTTGAATGGGATAAAATTTACATCAATCCGTTATATGGAAAATGCAATCCGCAAACAGATTTCCCTAAGATTATAGCACATTACAAAAATGGCGATCTATTGCTAGATGAAATGATTACCCGTACGTATGTTCTTGATAATTTACAACTTGCTTTTGATGATATGCTTTCGGGTAAAAATGCAAAGGGCGTTATTGTTTTTGATTAATTTCAACTAAAAAATTATGACCACGTTTAAAACCACAGAACTATCGAACCCTGAATTTGAAAGTAACCATCTAAGATTCATGACTATTAAAACGCCAAATTTAAAAGGGCGTGGTGATATCTGTGTTTTTGTACCTCCTTTTAAAGGTCTAAAAGATGTGCCTATAATTACGCTCCTACATGGTGTATATGGCAGCGCTTGGATATGGGCACATAAGGCAGGCGTACATTTCACTGCATTGCAAATGATGCAAGAAGGGAAAATAAAACCTATGGTACTTGCTATGCCCTCTGATGGGCTATGGGGAGACGGCTCTGCTTATTTACCACATTCTGGTAAGGACTTTGAAGCGTGGATTACCACAGATGTTAACCAAGCCGTAACAGAAAATATAGCGTGTACCAGTAAAACATCTCCATTATGTATCGCAGGATTATCAATGGGTGGATATGGTGCGTTGCGCTTGGGAGCTAAATATCCTGAAATTTATAAAGGACTATCTGGCCATTCTTCTATTACGAATAAAAACCAAATGCATTTATTTGTAGAGGAAGATGAAAACAATTACAATCAGGAAAACCTGACCGATGAAGATGTATTTTTATTATTGCAAAAAAATAAATTGCGTTTACCTCCGTTCCGGTTTGATTGTGGTAAAAATGATATTCTAATAGAACAAAACAGAACACTGCATCAACATTTAATAAAGGAGCATATACAGCATACCTATCAAGAGTTTGAAGGAAAACATGAATGGAGCTACTGGCAAGAACACATTAAAGATACCTTGCTTTTTTTCGATAGCTTACTGGATTAAGGTATGGTTCCTATATCGTTGAGTTTCCATCCATCAGCGCATTTTTCAAATCTAAAATGATGTTGCCCTCCTTCATGAAAAAAGCTTGGTTCTGTGGTGGTGACTAAAATTTCCCAATAGGAGACCCCCTCCAAGTCTTGTTTGTAAAAAGTAGTTTCTCTTTCTTTTAAAAGGGTTACAAACTCTGGATTGAAAAACAGATCAAAATCTTGAGAAATAAAAGTATCAACAGGCACATAGATTAAATCTTCATAAATGGTATCATACCATAATGTGTCTGTTTCATGTAATTGAGCAATATACGCTTGTTCTTCTGGCGTATTCTCTAAACAAGGGTAGCATCTAATTTTAGATTTAGACAGGTCTTTAAAAGACCTTCTCTCTTTTTTTTCAATAGCCTTTAAAAAAGAATTCCAAGTTTTCTTTATTTCAATATCCTGAGGAGTATTAGCGCTACGCTCATTTCCCGCCGCCATACATAAAAGAACTATAAATGGCGCTATTAAAAGGTAAGCAAGTTTTTTTATTTTCATTTTCATAAAATTTATGGCTTCTGCACGGCTATTGTCTATGCGCCTTGATAAATTTAGTAGGATCTAGGTATCCTTCTGTTTCGGTAGCATAACCTGCTCCTATAGGCAATAATACATCATCTCTAATTTCGAAATGTAAATGAGCTAAATAAATACCACCTGCGTTTCCTATGGTTCCAATAGTATCGCCTTTAAAAACATATTGGCCCTGTTCCACAAGTATCGTATCGCAATGTGCATACAAAGACTCTACTACTACTCCATCTACTGTGGTATGCCATATACGGATGACCTTTCCCCAGCCACTACCTATATCAGTAGCAAAATTAACAAAACCATTTGCCGTTGCATAAATTGGATCTCCTAAATCGGAATCTCCGCCGGTGACAGCATTCCAATCTTCTCCAAGATGATTGTTAGTTCCAAAAGGTTGTGCATTATAATAGCCCTTAGCATTAGGCTTAGCGATAGGAAAATCAAAACCTCTAGCTTTATAAATCGGTTTCTGCTCAAAAATTGCTAAAATAGTATCTAATCTAGTTATCTGTGGTTCCGTTTTTATTATAGATTTCTCCGCAATGGAAGACGGACTAGCACTCTCCTTCTTTACCTCTTGACAAGAAACCTGAAACACTATGACAATAAAAAAAAGAATTCTTAAAAAAATCATTTATCCCAGTTATTGAATCATTCATGGTATACCTGCACTAAAATAAGGTATAATAAACTACTAAAGATTAAAACTAAGTTTAATACCTTCTACAATCATACCTGTTCCAATGATAGCCAGAATAAGTCCCATTAATTTTCCTATAACGGAAATTAGATTCTGCCCTACTTTCTTTACAATGACATCACTTAAAACAAAAGCTACATACGTTAAGAAAATCATTAACCCAAATATACCAATGACCACACCTATATGTGTATAACTGGCATCGGTCACAAAATTCATTCCTGTTACGATCGTCCCCGGCCCTGCAAGTATGGGAATAGCTAAAGGTGATATCCCTACACTGTTATCATCTTCTTTATCTTCCGTACTATGAATCTTAGATTTTTTAGACATCAACATTTCGAACCCAACATAGAATATTAATATCCCACCGGTAATCTTAAATGCCGGAATCGTAATTCCGAAAAGTTCAAAAATATATTTCCCGGCAAGAATAAAAGACACCACAATTATAAAAGCCGTGATGGTTCCCGTTTTTGCAATCTTTTTTTTCTGTTCTTTATCTTTACCTTCTACAAGACCTAAAAAAATAGGTGTATTTGCTATAGGATTCATGATAGCAAAAAAACCCATAAATACGGTTAAGCTAAAGGTTAGTATATTATCCATATCTACTCTATTGGTGTTTACTGTTAAAACTAAGGTATTTCCAAGTGAAAATATAATTAAACTGAAACGTTTAGCTTAGCTTATTCTTACTCAAAAAAATATGAATCAAAAAACAAACTAATCTAAACACTATATTTTATGCGCTTATAGCATCAGATTTGCATGACACAATTAGTATATGCGTAACTTCAGGTTTCTTAAAACAGTAATTTACTATTGTAATTATGACATTATAAAACGTACTAACTTAAAAAGAGAGAACATGAAAATTACCAAAAAAATAAGACCTTTAGAAAAAGAGATTAACGAAAAGAAAGCCGCTTTTGATAGTTCGGCTTCTGAAGATAAAAAACAAAAATATGCTGAAGGTATTGCTGCAGTCGTAGAATCTAACATCGTTGGTAACGCGTTGCAAGTAGGCGAAACCGCAATAAATTTTACGCTACCTAATGCATTAGGCAAAAAAATCACATTGTATGATGAACTAGAAAACGGTCCTGTAATTTTGATGTGGTACAGAGGAGGTTGGTGTCCATATTGCAACATGCAATTGCATTACATGCAAGAGATGCTCCCTGAGTTTAAAAAATTAGGAGCTAGTCTCTTGGCAATCACACCAGAAACGCCTGATAATTCTATTTCTACTAAAGAAAAAAACGATTTAGAATTTGAAGTATTAAGTGATCTTGACAATAAAGTTGGATACGAATATAAGGTTGTATTTAAACTGACCGAAGATGTAAAAGAAATCTATGAAAATGGTTTTGAATTAAGCAAATTTAATGGAAACGATAAAGGGGAATTACCCTTAGCAGCCACCTATATTATTGGACAAAACAAAGTAATTCAATACGCGTTTTTAGATGCTGATTATAGAAATAGAGCAGAACCTCAAGACTTACTTGAACATTTAAAGTAAGCCCTTATTATCTCCAGTTTATTTTAATAAAGCGCTCGTTTTTCACAAATTCTTCGGGCGTTTTATTTAAAATTTCTAAGCGCAAGGCATCTAACAAAACATCCTTACTAAAAGAATGATGCGTTACCAAACTCACTTCCCGTACTGGCTTAGGTTCTGTAAAATGAATAATAGTCCCCTTATCTCCCCTATCAATAGCCATTTCCGGCACTAAAGTGAATCCGCCATAATTATCTACCATCTTCTTTAAAGCTTCAATAGAGCCACTTTGAAACTGAATAGTTTTAGTGCTTTCCACATTTCCACAGATATTCAAGACTTGATTTCTAAAACAATGTCCTTTTTCTAAAAGCCAAATGTTATCTAGCGTTTCAATTTCAGTGACAGCAATACTTTTTTTATGTGCTGGAAAATAATTTTTCTGACCATAAAAAATAAAGGGTTCATTATATAGTTTAACCTCTCTGATATAAGGCTCACTTAATGGGGTTACTAATATCCCAATATCAATTTCTTTTTTTTGAAGTGCCAAGATAATCTGGTCACTTTCCATTTCTTGTATTTTGAGAATTGTATTTGGATATTTTTCCGAAAAAGCACCAGAAATTAAGGGAATTAAATATGGAGAAATTGTTGGAAGTACCGCTAAGCGATATACTCCTTCTAGATTATCTAATTCTACACTTACCATATTTTTCAGCTCTCCCACTTCACGCAGAATTACTTTTGATTTCTGAACAAACATTTCACCTAAATCTGTGGGTTTTAAGGGGAATTTACTTTTATCAAAAATTAAAAAACCAATTTCTTCCTCTAGTTTCTTTACCTGAATGGTAATTGTCGGTTGCGTCACAAAACACTTTTCTGCTGCCGTAACAAAGTGTCTGTAAGTATCTAAGGCAATTACATACTCTAGTTGCTGTAAGGTCATTCTGTATTAATATAGATTTTAACAATACAAATATATAAAGTATTAATTTGATTAATACCCTAAAGTACATCAATTTTACCCTGTCTTAATAAATTAAATAAATATGAAAATGAAGAAAAAATTAGTACTACTTTTTATGGTATCTGTCTCCATGGTGTGCGTATCCCAATCTGCTAACACCATTACCACCAATGGCGGGATTCCTGTTGGTGACAATCAAAACTCAAAAACTGTTGGTGAATACGGTCCTGTATTATTAGAGGATATCTTTCTAATTGAAAAATTAGCTGCTTTTGATAGAGAGCGAATTCCTGAACGTGTAGTTCACCCAAGAGGTGCTGGCGCGTCTGGTTATTTTGAAGCCAGCAAAGATATGTCTGAGTATACCAAAGCAGTAATTTTTACTACAGCTGGAAAAAAAACCGATGTGGCTGCTCGTTTTTCTACCGTAATACACGGTAAAGGATCTCCAGAAACAGCAAGAGACCCAAGAGGTTTTGCCGTGAAATTCTATTCTACAGAAGGTAATTATGATATTGTAGGGAATAATTTACCTATTTTCTTTATCAGAGATGCGATTAAATTCCCTGATATGGTGCATTCTCTTAAGCCATCACCAGAAACCAATAAGCAAGATCCTAACCGGTTTTTTGATTTCTTTTCCCACGTACCTGAAGCTACACATATGCTAACGCGATTATATACCGACTTAGGAATTCCTAAAGGCTATCAATACATGAATGGTAGTAGTGTTCATGGTTATAAATGGATTAATAAAGATGGTAAGGTTACCTATATAAAATATTCATGGGTTTCTAAACAAGGAGAAAAGAACCTAACTATAGAAGAAGCTTCAAAACAACAAGGTTTAGATTGGCAACATGCCACCGTAAGTTTACGGAAAGATATCGCAGAGAAAAAATACCCACAGTGGGATTTATATGTACAAATGATTAAGCCAGAAGACTTACATTCCTTTGATTTTTGGCCTTTAGATGCTACCAAAGATTGGCCTGCAGATACAATTGAAAAAATTAAGATTGGTACGATGACATTAGATCAAAACCCAACTAATTATTTTGAACAAGTAGAAAGTCTTGCCTTCTCTCCAGGCTCCTTAATTCCCGGCATTGAACCCTCTGAGGACAAGCTTTTACAAGGGCGATTGTTTTCTTATTTTGATACGCAGAGACATAGACTTGGTCCTAATTTTCAGCAATTAAAAATAAATCAGCCTCTAGAAACTCCAAACAATTATAACTCTGATAGCTGGGGTAGCTATGGTAATAAGAAATTTGAAAATCCAGACGTCAATTACCAACCGAGCAGCAAGGCGCACCTGACAGAAGACAAGCAGTATAAACAATCAGAAACAACACTTACAAATGTAACTATTGTTCAAAAGAAAATTACAAAGACGAATGATTTTGCTCAAGCAGGTGATTTCTATAGAACATTGACAAATCAAGAACAAAATAATTTGATTAAAAACTTAACGGGAGATTTAAGTCAAGTAACGGACAAGAACATTCAAAAAACAATGATTACCTACTTCTACAAAGCTGATAGTAATTTTGGAATGAGAGTAGCGCAAGCGCTTGGTTATTCTCAGAAAGATTTTATGAAGTAATAGTACAATTTATACTAGAGGGAGTGTACCTAACTCCCTCTCATCAACTTATTTCCTATGAAAAAATATACAATAGTCCTTTTAATTTTAATACACAGTACAACTATGAATGCACAATCTATTTTTGAAGCCTCAAGAAATGGCGATTTAAATACAATCACCACCCTGTATAATGCCAATAATAATATAATCAATGCCGTAGATGACAAAGGTTTTACACCACTAATTTTAGCGGCTTATAGCAATCAATTGGAAATTGTAAACTTTTTAATACAACATGGTTGTGCCGTAAATGCCAAAGATTTTTCTGGCAATACCGCACTAATGGGTGTTTGTTTTAAAGGCTATCTCGATATTGCTAAAACATTAATTGACAATGGTACATCTGTGAATGAGCAGAATGCTAATGATGCTACCGCATTAATTTACGCCAGTACTTTTGGCCATACTGAAATCGTAAATTACTTACTTCAGAATAAGGCCGACAAAACAATTAAAGATAATAGAGGTAATACAGCTTTGGCACATGCTGAAATGCAAGGAAATACCGAAATTATGGCACTGTTAGTGACGGAATAATCAATGCAAATTTTCTATAAAAATTGTAGCTAAAAAGTACTTTCATCTAGAATTTCATGAATTTGAAAGAAATCTATTTAATATATTCTTATAATTCCCTATATTTTCATGTTGCAACCTTAGTTTATAAAAAATATATGAGACTATTCATTACAACCAATAGTTTTACGCTAATTGGCATGTAAATAAACTTAGTACAATTATGTTCTATAAATACCTTAATTTTGCATACGTATTTTTTCATTTCCTTAGAGTTTTAAGGTGAAAAGAAATAGGATCAATTATAATATAATTACTAAAATTCATGAAAAAAATAAATTTATTTTTTTTAATCATATCATTTCTATTTATAGCCTGTGAAGGTGATCAAGGATCTACGGGTGCTACTGGTGCCCAAGGATCTGATGGTGCTACTAGCTTGATAAACATTTCTGACGAAGCTCCAGGGAGCAATTGTGAAAATGGCGGGCAAAAAATTGAAACAGGATTAGATGCCAATGAAAACGGTATTTTAGAAGCTAATGAAATTCAGAATACTAGATATGTTTGTAATGGCATAAATGGTAGTACTAGTTTAACTACAGTAATAACAGAACCTGCAGGAGCGAATTGTGCTAATGGAGGTATCAAAATAAATTCAGGTTTAGACATCGACGGAAACGGTAATTTGGAAGAAAGCGAAATAACTTCTTCTGCCTTTATCTGTAATGGTGTTGATGGTGACAATAATGGGTTAACTAGAATTACGAATGAAAATGCAGGGGTTAACTGTGCAAACGGAGGCCTAAAAGTTGATTATGGTATAGATATCAATAATGATGGCGTACTAAATGATACTGAAGTAGAATATACAACCTATACCTGTTTTGAAGAAAACAGTGGCTTGAGCTTAATTAATATTACCGATGAACCAAATGGAACGTTCTGTGAAAACGGAGGAATTAAAATAGATACAGGGATAGACCTAAATGGAAATCAAATCCTAGACGAAGCAGAAATTCTAATCACCAAATACGTTTGTAATGGCTTGGATGGTATTATTAATGAAGAGATTAGAATTAAAATTGTAGAGGGTATTGGTACCGCTGCAACTACAACAAGTAGCACACCCATTATTGTATCTGGTATTAGTTTCAATAAAAGTAATTTTGAAAATGTAGGTGCTATCTTTTTTGAATCAGATCCTTACGTAAACAATACGCTTAACTTTGCTTTAGTTGAACTTTATAATGTAACGAGTAATATAGGGATTAACAATACACTAATTAGAACCAATGCTATCTTTGACAATAAGTCAACTGAGCGTTCTAATGATATTATTAATGAGCTTCCGGATACAGAAATAACATTAGGTATACGATTTAGTTCTGAGCTAAATAACGAATTTTCAGCTAGTGGAATTCCTTATTTGGTAATAAAAAGAAGCAATTAATAGGAGTGCTAAATCTTTTAAAACAACACAATCTTGAGAGGTTAAATCGCTACAGTTAGCAATTAATAAAAAAAGAATAAAATTATAGTACTATGAAAAAGGTAATCTTTTCAATCCTATTAGTGGGTACAAGTTTAGGTGTTAATGCACAAAACATATTTCCCGCGAACGGAAGTGTAGGCATTGGAACTTCTAGTCCCACTACTAAACTTCAAGTAAATGAAGGTGATGTCACAATTTACGGATTAAATACTTCTAGATATTTACGTTTTACCCAAGATAACCTTCAAGGTGGTTTTATCAATTATGATGGCACAAATAATATTTTAAATATTGGTGTTAACAATGTAAATAGTACCGATAATACAAATGATATGAATGCTATTAGTATTGCTCGTGCAAATGGCAATATAGGCATTGGAACAACAACTCCCGATATGAAATTAACTGTTAAAGGTAATATTCATGCAGAGGAAGTAAAAATAGACCTTAGTGTTCCTGCTCCTGATTATGTATTTAAAAAAGAATATAACCTAAGAACCATAGAAGACTTAGAACAATACATAAAAGAAAATAGCCACCTACCAGAAATACCTTCGGCAAAAGAGTTTGAAGAAAACGGAGTATTGCAAGGAGAAATGGACATGAATCTACTTAAAAAAATAGAAGAGTTAACCTTGTACATTATTCAACAAGAAAAGAAGCTCCAAAAGTTAGAAGCACTAGATGCTAAATATATTGAGCTACAAAAGCGATTAGATAAATTAGAAGCTCAAAACTAGTCAAGAATACGCAAACTAATTTATCGTATTTATATAATAAACCACCTTTATAAGGTGGTTTATTGGTTAGCAGTAGTATCGAATATTTCTCCTTTGAACTCCTATACTTTTACTAATTGAAAAAGACCTTAATTTGATAACAGCTTTGGGATAGTTTCTAAAGATTAATGTACTACTTAGAAACCCAAATAACAAGACTCCACTCACTATTTATTTCAGGATATCCGTAAAGAAAAAAGAATTTGTAATTTCAAATCCGAAATTATTCTAATAACACATAAAGCATTCTTAATTGCTTTCATTACTAAGCTGCCACCAGCAATCAAAAAATCAATTCTGGGCCCTAATTATGGTCATAGATACCTTAGAAAGGTAATTGTTTCTTTCTGCTAACATATCAAAGTTGCAAACTAATAAATCAGACTAATTAAAGAGGAGGAAGAAGTACTAGGCAGGAGAACTTTTTGAACATAAAAAAAGCCTTCTGATTTCTCAGAAGGCTTTGGTCGGGGTGGCAGGATTCGAACCTGCGACCTCCGCGTCCCAAACGCGGCGCGATAACCGGGCTACGCTACACCCCGAGAAGTGTTGTAACACTATCTCTATCAATAATAAAAAAAAGCGGAGAGACAGGGATTCGAACCCTGGGTACACTTTTGATGTACGACGATTTAGCAAACCGTTCCTTTCGGCCACTCAGGCACCTCTCCAGTAATTTCAATTATCTTGCATTTAAAATGCGGTTGCAAATGTACTTTTTAGAATACGATATCGCAACTTTTTTTTTACTTTTTTTTCATCTATTTTCTACTACTCTGGATACTCGACTCTTAGATGATAAATATTTGTTAGTTTTTGCTTCATCACCTTCTTTATGGCTTCAATTTCCTTAAAAGTGATGTTCGCATTTAAAAACTGATTGGCGTTCATCTGTCCGCTTATTATCTTATTTACAAATTCATCAATAATCAAGAACGTAGGATTTTTTAAACTTTTTGAAGCTGCCTCTATGGAGTCAGCCATCATCAAAATAGCTGTCTCCTTAGAAAAAGGAGTCGGTCCTGGATATCTAAAATCTTTTTCGTTCACCTCCCCATCAATTTCTAGTTGCTTTTTATAAAAATAATAGACCAAAGTAGTGCCGTGATGCACTCGAATGAAATCTATAATCCGGTCAGGAAGATTATTTTTTCTAGCCAATTCAATACCTCCGATAACATGATCTATAATTATCTTCGCACTATCTATTGGCGCCAATTCATCATGCGGATTAACATTGGTAATTTGGTTTTCCGTAAAATACGTTGGATTATTCATTTTACCAATATCATGATATAAAGCCCCTACCCTAACCAGCATAGCATTTGCTCCTATCTCATTGGCTGCTGCTTCTGCCAAATTAGCCACTTGTAGAGAATGATGAAATGTCCCAGGAGCCTTATTGGATAATTCTTTTAAAAGTCTAGAATTTGTATCAGACAGCTCTAATAAAGAAACATCAGAGACCAAACCAAATACCTTCTCGTAAATATAAATTAATGGTTGCACAAAAAGAGTGATCATCCCGTTCAATAAAAACAAGCCAAAAACTAGCCATTGGACATTATCAAGATTTCCTTCGTGAATAATATGAAACGCAAAATACGCGACAATATAAATAAGGATAATCTGCCCCACAGAGATAAAGAGATTCGCACGCTTGTACAATTCTGAAACCGTTAGAATAGTTACAATACCAGTAATAATTTGCAAAAAAACGTACTCAAAACTATTAGGCACTACAAAGCCTAAGATAAGCACTGCTAAAACATGTACAAACAGCCCTAAACGCGCATCAAAAAATGTTTTTAAGATCAGCGGTAAGATACAAAGCGGAACTACAAAGACATATGCTTCATTATACTTAACCACCAAGGTGGTCACAAATACCATGATCAGTACATTGAAGAAGATAAAAGTAACTTTCGTATTATTTTTATATATGTCTTTCCTATATTTCTTTAAGAAAAGCAAAAGCATCATCAGCACCAACGCCACCAATACGGAGTAGCCAAATAAAATAAAATAGTAATTATTTGAGGTCCACAATTCTGACTCATACTCACTTTTAAGCGATGATAGAATTTTATAATTTTCAGATTCGACCACCTCTCCCTTAGCAATAATTAACTTGCCTTGATCTACAGTGCCGCGCGTATAAGACAGCTTAGAATATGCATCTTCTAATACTTTCTTAGACAATTCTCTATCCTGAAACACATTTGGCTCCACTATTTCAAAAAGCAGCCTTTGGTACTCCTTTTCTAAATTAGAAACATTGTTTCGTTTAAGAACAACATTAATAACACTATCCAAATCTTCTTTTGTAAAAAGCTGATTACTGTTAATTCTTATCTCCTCATTATTCCGAATAAGATTTATACTATTGGAAGTAGATTTAATTGCGGCATCATTTGACACTCCTTTTTCATAAAGAACATTCAATATATTTTCACCAACATCATAAAGTTTATCTTTATTTGCTGGCACTTCAGATAACCCGTCTATCAATCTTTTAAACTCAGAAGCATAAGCGGCGTATACCCCTTTTGCAATCTCCTTGTCATAAGAGTAATACGGTATTTGTCGGTTTTTAATCGCAGCTTTCTCTTTCTCTATGTCATCGTCAGACTTTTTTATAGAGAAATCTACAGGAGCATAGTAATTATCATACTGCCAAGGTTTTCCTTTTTGGAATTCATACTTAAACTTCCCTCCTTTCGGAAAGAAAAAAACAATAAGCACAGTAGAAAGTATATAGATGAAATATTTATATACGGTAGATTGATTTTTATAGAGATTATCTAAAAATGTACTCATTAGGATTTGTTAATGTATTTCAAAAATAGAAAATATAAGCTTAACAATTGATTTTAGGAGAATTCATAAATGCTATAGGAGTAAATAAAGTAAAAACGCTGAAGAATAAGTAAAGATTAACAAGATTCACCTCCTTTTTTTAAAATCATCCCAGTTCATTGCGCTTAAATTTATTAATTTCGCACAACTAATTATTCGACAAAATGAAAAAAGTAGTAATCGTATCTGCAGTGAGAACTCCTATAGGAAGTTTTATGGGTAGTTTATCCACTGTATCAGCACCAAAATTAGGCGCAACAGCAATTAAAGGCGCTTTAAATAAAATAAATTTAGACGCTTCTTTAGTAGAAGAAGTAATCATGGGTAATGTTGTTTCTGCAGGAACAGGTCAAGCTCCTGCAAGACAAGCAGCTATTTACGCTGGAATACCAAATACTGTTCCTTGTACTACTATTAATAAAGTATGTGCTTCAGGAATGAAAGCCGTAATGCAAGCTGCTCAAGCAATTGCAATAGGCGATGCTTCTATTGTAGTAGCAGGCGGTATGGAAAACATGAGTTTAATTCCGCATTACGTGCATATGCGTAATGGCCAAAAATTTGGACCTACTACACTTGTAGATGGGATGCAAAAAGATGGTTTAGTAGATGCTTACGATGAAAATGCTATGGGTGTTTGTGCAGATGCCTGTGCAACAAAATATGAATTCTCTAGAGAGGATCAAGATAATTACGCTATACAATCTTACAATAGATCTTCTGAGGCATGGGAAAAAGGTAAATTCAACAATGAAATTGTTCCTGTAGAAGTACCTCAACGTCGTGGTGAACCTACAATAGTAAATCAAGACGAAGAGTATAAGAACGTAAGAATGGATAAAATTCCATCACTTAGACCTGCTTTTACAAAAGACGGTACGGTAACCGCTGCAAATGCTTCTACGATCAATGATGGCGCTGCTGCCTTAGTACTAATGAGTGAAGAAAAAGCAAAGGAATTGAACGTAACACCTTTAGCGACTATTATAGGATATGCTGATGCTGCCCACGAACCAGAATGGTTTACTACAGCACCTGCCAAAGCACTTCCTAAAGCTTTAGATAAAGCCAATATTACTATCAAAGATGTTGATTACTTTGAATTTAACGAAGCATTTTCTGTTGTTGGCTTAGCAAATATGAAATTATTAGGCCTTACGGATAAAAACGTCAACGTAAATGGCGGCGCTGTCTCATTAGGACATCCTTTAGGCTGCTCTGGCGCAAGAATCTTAGTTACCCTAATAAATGTCTTAGAACAACAAAATGGGACCACAGGAGCTGCTGCTATTTGCAACGGTGGGGGTGGTGCTTCAGCTATTGTAATCAAAAGAAATTAATCATCAGCAGACGAAACTATGCAATACGGCATATGCCCTCTTAGTGTTGTTCCTGTACGATTAAATCCTGAAGATACCAGCGAATTAATAAGTCAGTTACTTTATGGCGATTACTATAAAGTAATTGACACTCGTAAATTTTGGAGTAAGATCAGGATCGCTTATGATGGTTGTGAGGGCTGGATCAGCAACTTACAATTAAGATTTATCACCGAAGAGGAATACACAGCTATTGCTGCTAAAAAAGACCATGTATACGCCAATGATCTGGTTTCTTTTGTAGCGACACCAGAAAATGCGCTGATACCTGTGCTTTTAGGAGCCACCATAAGCAATGCTGCATTATTACAACATACCTTTGAAGGAAGTGCTACGGTAAAATCTTCTAACAAAAATAATCTAATTGAAGTTGCATTACTGTACCTAAACGCACCATATGTATGGGGAGGAACTACTCCCTTTGGAATAGACAGTTCTGGCTTTACACAAATGGTCTATAAAATTAATGGCCATAACTTACTCAGAACCGCTGGCCAGCAAGCTACGCAAGGTGAAGCATTAAGTTTTATTGAGGAAAGTGAAGCTGGCGATTTAGCCTTTTTTGACACCAATGAAGGGATCATTAACCATGTGGGTATCATCATGCAAAATAATTATATCATTCACGTAAGTGGCACAGTAAGGATTGATCGTATAGACCATACCGGTATTTTTAATACTGATACAAAAACCTACACGCACAAGCTAAGAGTAATCAAAAAAATATTTTAAACATATATCTTCTGATTAATTAAGAGCAATAAAAAAGCCTTTACATGATTTGTAAAGGCTTTTTATATTATTAGTAGCACAATGAATTATTCACCAATCAACTTCTTTAATCTCATGAAGTTTTCATTATCACCTAAAGCTCCATAAATATTCTTTAATTGCTCTAAGATTCCTTGATTATCTGGATTTAATTTTAAAGCTTGCTCTAAGATATCAGCACCCTTTTGAAACAATCCATCTTTTTTCTTTTTAAGCTCATCGTATTTTGCGATATCGGCTCTAGAATTCCCTAAAGAATTCATAGAATCTATCATTCCGTTTCCTTCGTTTACATACGTTGTAGATAAGTTTAATTGTGCATTTACATAACCAGGGTTTATTTCTAAAGCTCTATTATATGCAGCTCTTGCATCTTCAATATTACCTTGCTCCATATTAACAACACCAATATTGTAAAACAAATCTGCGTTATCTGGCTGTAAGGCTGTAGCTTCTGCCATTAAAGACTTAAACTTATCTTTATCTCCTAATTTGAAATAAAGATTAGCTTCATTTAAAATTAAGTTTACATCTTCTGGATCATTTGCACGTGCATCTTTATATGCACCTAACGCTTTATCATCCTGACCTAATTGCGTATAAATTAAGGCGATATTTTTAATAATTTCAGAACTCTTAGAAGGACTTTTCTCTTCCTTAGGATCTTTGTATGTCTTAGACTTTACCATAAGATCTCTTTGAGTCTTATCCATTTCTTCAGTTTCACCAGTAGCTACATTAACCGCCGTGTACTTAACTTCAGAACCATCATATCCTAAGTCTTTAAGTTCATTATAGTACGTTAAAGCCTGCTCATACTCTCCACCATTCACAGCACTACTTGCTGCATAGTACAAATAAACAGTATCTTTTGGACTCAATTGGTAGCCCATGTACAGTTTTTCTGCTGCTGGTTTGTATTGCTTATTGTTGTTATCTTCAACAGCAGCATTAATTAAATCTGCTGTCATTCCTGATAATTTTTGCTTTGATTCTACTGTATATTTAGCTTTCCCTGACGCTTCTTCCGTAGCAATAGCTTCTTTATAAGACTCAATAGCTGTATTAAATGCACTTGCATCTCCTTTTTTTGCAAGCATAGCAAAAGTTTCTCCTTTTAAGAAGTGATACTGTGCTTTCATTTTATCATCTGCACCACCTATTAAAGAGGAAGCACTTTCTAAGGCAGTTTTAGCTTCAGCTGCACTACCTGATTTTAATGCTTTTTCTGCAGTTTTTAACTCGTTCTTCTGCGAGAATGCTACCATTGTGCAAGACATTGCAGCTGCTATAAATAATCTAGTTTTCATTTTTAATATAATTTTAATTTAGTGTTTATTCTTCAGTTTCAGTATCCTCAGTATCAATTGCCGTGCCATTCTCCGGATCTACATCCAAATCATTCACATCTAGCTCATCTACAGCATCTTCGTCTTTCATGACTTTTGCCACAGCTGCGATAGAATCTTTACCTTTTATATTGATCAATCTAACTCCTTGTGTAGCTCTACCCATAACACGTAGATCTTCAACACTCATTCTAATAGCAATACCCGATTTATTGATAATCATTAAATCATCAGAATCAGATACATTTTTAATAGCTACTAAACCTCCTGTTTTTTCAGTAATAGAAATTGTTTTAACTCCTTTACCTCCTCTATTTGTCACTCTATAGTCTTCAATACTTGAACGCTTACCATACCCTTTTTCAGAAACTACAAGAATCTCTTCTTCAAAGTTATGTACAGATACCATTCCTATTACCTCATCATCATCGCTAGCCAAAGTAACCCCTCTAACCCCTGAAGCATTTCTACCCATTGGCCTTGTTTTACTTTCTTCAAAACGAATAGCCTTACCTGATTTAAGTCCTAAGAATATTTCACTAGTACCTGTAGTAAGTTTAGCTTCTAACAACTCATCATCTTCTCTAATTCCAATAGCATTAATACCGTTTTGACGTGGTCTAGAATATTGCTCTAAAGAAGTTTTCTTTACAATACCTTTCTTAGTCGCCATAATCACAAAGTGACTATTTACATATTCTTCATCTTTTAAATCTTGCGTACAGATGAATGCTTTTACTTTATCATCACTTTCAATACTAATTAAGTTTTGAATGGCTCTACCTTTTGATGATTTACTTCCTTCAGGAATCTCATAAACACGCATCCAGAAACATTTTCCTTTCTGAGTAAAGAATAACATATACTGGTGGTTGGTACCCACAAATAAATGCTCTAAGAAATCTTCATTTCTAGTAGAAGATGCTTTTTGACCAACTCCTCCTCTATTTTGTGTTTTGTACTCAGAAAGCGCTGTTCTTTTAATATAACCTGCATGAGAAATAGTAATTACTACTTGCTCATCCGGAATCATATCTTCCATACTAAGATCACCACCTGCAAAGTTTATTTCAGAACGTCTGTCATCACCATACTTAGCTTTTACTTCCGCTAATTCTTCTTTGATGATTTCCATTCTACGCTCTTTACGCGCAAGAATATCTTTTAAATCTTCTATAGTCTTTTTAATCTCATCGTATTCCGCACGTAACTTGTCTTGTTCCAGACCTGTCAATTGGCGTAAACGCATCTCAACGATTGCTTTTGCCTGAATTTCTGTCAGTTTAAAGCGTTCCATTAAGTTTGTTCTCGCTTCATCTGCATTAGAAGAGGCTCTTATAATAGCGATAACCTCATCTATATTATCAGAAGCAATAATCAAACCTTCTAAGATATGTGCCCTATCTTCTGCTTTTTTAAGCTCAAATTCTGTTCTACGAACTACCACTTCATGTCTATGCTCTACGAAATAATGAATCATTTCTTTCACATTCAACATCTGCGGTCTTCCATTAACTAGCGCAATGTTATTAACACTAAAAGAAGACTGAAGCGCTGTATACTTATATAAGGTATTTAAAACAATATTAGGAATAGCGTCTCTTTTTAAGATGTAAACGATACGCATACCGTTTCTATCAGACTCATCTCTAATGGTAGAAATTCCTTCTATTTTCTTATCATTAACAAGATCGGCAGTCTTTTTAATCATATCTGCCTTGTTTACCTGATAAGGAATCTCGGTAACAATGATACACTCACGTCCTTGAACCTCTTCAAAAGACGCTTTTGCACGCATTACCACACGCCCTCTACCGGTATGAAAAGCTTCTTTGACACCATCATAGCCGTAAATAATTCCTCCCGTAGGAAAATCTGGCGCCTTTATATGGGTGATTAACTCATCAATCGTAATATCATTATTTTCAATATAAGCTATGGTACCATCTACAACTTCTGTTAGGTTATGAGGAGGCATATTTGTTGCCATACCTACTGCAATACCAGAAGCACCATTTACCAATAAATTTGGAATTCTAGTAGGTAATACTTTAGGTTCCTGTAAAGAATCATCAAAGTTTAATTGATGATCTACGGTATCTTTATCTATATCTGCCAACATGTCGTCAGCAATCTTACGCATACGCGCCTCTGTATAACGCATTGCTGCCGGGCTATCTCCATCAATAGAGCCAAAGTTACCCTGACCATCTACAAGCATATAACGCAAGCTCCATTCCTGAGCCATACGCACCATAGAGTCATAAACAGAAGTATCACCATGAGGGTGGTACTTACCTAAAACCTCACCCACGATACGTGCAGATTTCTTATGAGCACTTGTTGAACGAACACCTAATTCGTACATTCCAAATAAAACTCTTCTATGTACTGGTTTTAAACCATCCCTAACATCAGGTAACGCACGTGACACAATGACCGACATTGAATAATCAATGTAAGCGGATTTCATTTCATCATCTATGTTGATAGGAATTAATTTTTCTCCTTCTGCCATTTTAAAATCTTATATTATTTACTAGGTTAAAAAACATGCCAATATACAGAAAATCGAAGCTATCAATACAATTCTTTCATAGTTTATTTAAGAATTTATCAACAGTTTACACGATAGTGTTATTAATAAAATGAATTGCCATTAGTTGTGAATGTATGTTTTTTTCCGTCTATTAGATATAATTTATCGAATATAGGAACAGTATTTGTTATTGTTTCAGATAGATTTAGTATTTTTAATGTTGAAAGGAATATATATGGATGATAATTTTTCACCTAGAGTAAAAGATGTAATTGCTTACAGTAAAGAAGAAGCTTTACGACTTGGTCACGATTTTATAGGTACCGAGCACTTAATGCTTGGGCTATTGCGTGATGGAAGTGGAAAAGCAATTAGCATTCTTGACGCTTTAGATGTAGACTTAAATCACCTTCGTAGAAAGGTAGAGATTTTAAGTCCAGCAAATCCCAATGCGACTCCTATGCAAAAAGATAAAAAGAATTTGCATTTGACAAGGCAGGCGGAACGCGCACTAAAAACAACTTTTTTAGAAGCAAAGCTTTTTCAGAGCTCTTCTATCAATACAGCACATTTATTGTTATGCATACTTAGAAATGAGAATGACCCAACTACAAAATTGCTACATAAATTGAAAGTAGACTATGATGGAGTTAAAGAACAATTCAAATCTATGATTACAAGTGATGATGACTATGTAGATTCACCTACATCAGAATCTTTTCCTAATGATGCCGATGATGCAGCAGAAGGTAAAGAAGGAAACTTTGGAGGAACAACGAATCAGAAAGGAAATAAAAAATCTAAAACTCCAGTTTTAGACAATTTTGGTCGCGATTTAACACAAATGGCGGAAGAAAATAAATTAGATCCTGTTGTTGGTAGAGAGAAAGAAATAGAACGTGTTTCTCAAATCCTAAGTAGAAGAAAGAAAAACAACCCCCTTCTTATAGGAGAACCTGGTGTTGGTAAAAGTGCAATCGCAGAAGGTTTAGCACTACGCATTATTGATAAAAAGGTATCACGTATACTTTATAATAAACGTGTAGTTACCTTAGATTTAGCTTCTTTAGTGGCTGGTACAAAATACCGTGGCCAGTTTGAAGAGCGAATGAAAGCGGTTATGAATGAGCTTGAAAAGAATGATGATATTATTCTTTTTATTGATGAAATTCATACCATAGTTGGTGCAGGTGGTGCTACAGGAAGCTTAGATGCTTCTAACATGTTTAAACCAGCATTAGCAAGAGGAGAAATTCAATGTATTGGTGCAACTACCTTAGATGAATACAGACAGTATATCGAGAAAGATGGTGCGTTAGAGCGTCGTTTTCAAAAAGTAATTGTGGAGCCTACCACCGTAGATGAAACAATTGAAATACTTAAAAACATTAAAGGTAAATACGAAGATCACCACAATGTTATTTATACAGATGAATCTATTATTGCTTGTGTAAAGCTCACCAATAGATACATGACTGATCGTTTTCTTCCAGATAAAGCTATTGATGCTTTAGATGAAGCAGGTTCTCGTGTTCATATAGTGAATATGGATGTCCCTAAGCAAATTCTAGAACTAGAAAAGCAACTAGAAGATGTGCGTGAACTCAAGAATACTGTTGTAAAGAAACAACGTTATGAAGAAGCTGCGAAACTTAGAGATGACGAAAAGAAAATTGAAAAAGATTTAGCTGTAGCCCAAGAAAAATGGGAAGAAGAAAGCAAATTACATAGAGAAACTGTAACTGAAGAAAATGTTGCAGACGTAGTTTCTATGATGAGTGGTATTCCTGTAAATAGAATTGCTCAAACAGAGATAACTAAGTTATTTGAGTTACCAGACCTTATTAAGTCCAATGTAATTGGTCAAGATGAAGCGGTTGCCAAAGTAGCCAAAGCTATTCAAAGAAACAGAGCTGGATTAAAAGACCCGAATAAACCTATTGGATCTTTTATTTTCTTAGGTCAGACTGGTGTTGGTAAAACTCAATTGGCTAAAGTTTTAGCAAAAGAATTATTTGATTCTGAAGATGCATTGATTCGTATTGATATGAGTGAATACATGGAGAAATTTGCTATCTCTCGTTTAGTAGGAGCACCTCCAGGATACGTAGGTTACGAAGAAGGTGGCCAATTAACTGAAAAAGTACGTCGTAAACCTTACGCTGTAGTTCTTTTAGATGAAGTCGAAAAAGCGCATCCAGATGTGTTCAACATGATGCTTCAAGTATTAGACGATGGCTTCTTAACGGATAGTTTAGGCCGTAAGATTGATTTTAGAAATACAATTATTATCATGACCTCTAATATTGGTGCCCGACAATTGAAGGACTTCGGACAAGGTGTTGGTTTTGGTACTTCAGCAATGAAATCTCAAACTGACTCTCACCAGAAAAGTGTTATAGAAAACGCCTTAAAAAAGGCTTTTGCACCAGAATTTTTAAATAGAATTGATGATGTAGTGGTATTTAATCCATTAGAGAAAGAAGATATTCATAAAATTATTGATATTGAGCTTCGTAAATTACTATTACGAATTAAAGAAATTGGTTATGAATTAACCTTATCTGACAAAGCCAAAGATTATATTGCTGAAAAAGGATTTGACAAACAATATGGAGCTAGACCATTAAAACGTGCTATTCAAAAGTACATTGAAGATGCTTTAGCAGAAGAAATTGTTAGTTCTAAACTGCAAGAAGGCGATACTATATTTATGGATCTTGATGAAGAAAAGGATGAATTAACCATAAAGATTGAAAAATCTAAAAAAGAATCTGAAGCCTAATACCTTCTAAATTCAATTAAAAAGGAGAGCCAATTGGCTCTCCTTTTTTGTTTTCACTACTGCTATACACGAATGAAAGCCATATATAGCAATTAGGCTATAATCAGACACTTAAAAAGTACTACATCTATATAATTAGTAACAGAATAAATGTAATCGTTTTCATTCAAACACATTTCAGTATCCGTAAACTTTAGTTACTTAAGCGATATATAAGCGCTTTATCTATTATTTTTTAACAGTTTTAAGCTTAGTAGTATTTTCGTCCGCGAGACACACTATTTAAAATACGAAGAATGAGTATTGAACAATCGAAAAAAAGAGTCATCGTTCAAGAGTATCATCTTGAAACTGGTATGGTTCAAGTATACGATGATTACATGGTTGCTATTTTTGCCGAAGGCGCGACCATCACTCTAGAAAGAGCTTATCAAATCATAGGAATTGCAGAAATACACTTTAGGGAAAAAAACTTTGGATACATAAGTTTACGAAAAAATTCGTACGCTTTAGATCCTACCGTTTACAACTACATTCGTGAAATTGAGAATTTAAAAGCATTTGCTGTTGTTTCTGTGAAAGAAATTGATATGCATAATTTCAAAATAGAAAAATTATTCTATAAAAATTCGATGAAATTCTTTATAGAATTTGATAATGCTTTAGCATGGATCAAAAGACGTGTAAAAGCTAAATAAAACCGAAAAGCCACTCATGTACATGAATGGCTTTTTTTATCGAATCTGTGAGTATACCAGAAATAGCTAAACTGATTCATAGTTTTGTACATCAGTCTTTTTCTTTCATGGACTCAATCTTTCCACTTCTGTTTTAAGTATTGCCCTAGCATACTCCCTACTACCCCTAAAAGAATAACTATCACCAGCTCTACCCAGTTAAAACCGCTATTCGGAACGTTAGTGGCTCTTGAGTAGATAATATACCCAACCACAGGACCGTATGCCACTAAATTAATTACCAACTTTTTCATAGTTATCCCTTATAAAAATTACCTTAATTAATCTCGAAACTGATTGCGTTTTTCTTTCTTCTTCTGAACCTTAATTACAAAACCAGCTTTTTTAATACGCACGGTATCATAAACTGGTTTATCTAAAAAAAATTTCATTAATCTCTGGGTCTTTGCTAGAGTATTGCACTTTAAAATGCTTGCCCACCCAACCTGGATATATCTTACCATCTAAATAAGTAGCACCTTCAATTTTTTTACTGCCGACATAAAACTCATACATAGCATATGAATTTGAATTTTGAGTATCAATCTCTGTGCACTCAGCTATTCCATATACCGAAAAATATTTTAAATGAAAATATGCCTGCAAATTAGTATATAAAAAAAACATGCAAATAACAAACCGATAACAGCTACTGGTTTTTTAGAGCTAAAAAAATCTTTAAACTTCATCACTCTCTATTGCTGTTCTTGTTCTTCCATTTGCGGGGGCTGTTCTGGCTGCTTAAATAAATCGATATAGGCACTACCCAAACTATCTATTAGTGCACTAGCGGTGAGTGATTGGTAGCCAGTACTCTCCACCGCAATATCTCCAGAGGTGCCATGCAGATACACCCCGAAAATTGACGCCGTTAAGTGTTCATAGCCTTGAGCAATTAATCCTGTGATGATTCCAGTTAAAACATCACCACTTCCGGCAGAAGCCATACCAGGATTTCCTGTAGTATTTATATAGCCGTGACCATCATATACCGTTATGGTATGCGCCCCTTTGATCACGACAATACAATCGTACTTTTTTGAAAATGCTTTTGCTTTTTTTAATTTATCAAAATCGTCTTTCCACTTACCTAACAAACGTTCCAATTCTTTAGGATGCGGCGTTAATACCGTTTGCGCCGGCAAATTCTTTAAGAAAGCTTCATTTAAAGCCAAGATATTAATAGCATCAGCATCTAAGACCAATGGCGTTTTATTGCTTTTGAGAAAAGTACCTAATGCTTCCTGTGTCTCTTTAGCAGTACCTAAACCTACTCCTATTCCAATAACATCGGGCGTGATATCAAAATTAACAGCACTTATATATTCATCCTGATCATCTGTTAGCACCATAATTTCTGGCAAAGCAGTCTGCAAAGGCACGTAACCACATTTAGGTAGGTATGCCGTGACTAAACCAGCACCAGAGCGTAAACAAGATTTTGAGGCTAATTGCATAGCTCCTATTTTACCATAACTCCCTCCAATGATTAAAGCGTGGCCGTAAGTACCTTTATGCGCAAATTTCTCCCGCGGAATATAAGACGGCAATACCTCCAATTTGCTTATCAATTCATAGTCGACTTCCGTATTCGCTATAAATTCAGCATCAATCCCAATATCTATAATCTCCCATTGGTTGGCATAAACACCTGTTTCTGGAAGCAAAAACACCAATTTAGGGGTTTGAAAACTCAAAATATGATTTGCTTTTACAACGGCATCTTTATTCTTTATTGGTTTATCCGTATAAAGTCCCGAAGGTAAATCTACCGCCAGAACAAAAGCATCTGATGCATTAATTTTTTGCATCAACTTAACCACCCAAGTATCTGGATTCCTATTTAATCCTATACCAAAAATAGCATCTATAACAATATCTTCTTTACTAATTTCTGGAAAATCAGAATCGCTATTAATAAAATTTGGCCAAATTTTACGATCTTTTAATCGCTTTAAATTCAACAAAAAATCATCAGAACGTTTCTCACTATAGTTTACGATATGTACTTCTATACTATAACCATGCTCTTGCAAATGTCTTGCGACAGCTACACCGTCGCCACCATTATTTCCAATACCACAAAATAGCTGAATTTTTACCGGAGCACCCTGAAGTCTAAGGTGTAACCAATTAAAAATTTGTATAGCGACGCGCTCCATGAGTTCATCACTTTTTATTTGCTGTTTTTCTATTGTATATTTATCAGCTTGGTAGATTTGTTTTGCGCTAAAAATCTTCATTCAATAATAATATTTAACATTAATTGCTGATTCCGTAAAAATTTCGGAAATCATTTGATAAGGAACTCAAAAATACTACATTTGACTATATCTTTAAAAGATATAAAGACCTAATAATGGATAGTCAATTTAACATTTCTACATTTTATATTGCGTGTGATACTACTATCACTTTCAGCACCACTACCCCATTGGGGTAATCTGCTATATACTCGTCCGTTTTCGCATATTCATGCATTTTTATTTTTATTACCACAAAACTATTTCTCATAATGAAAGTTCTAAAATTTGGAGGCACTTCTGTTGCTAACGCTAAAAACATAGCCCTTGTTAAAAACATTGTGGCTAATTCTCAAGCCAATAAAAATATCGTCGTAGTTTCTGCCCTAGGCGGAGTTACAGATTTACTATTAAGTACGGCAACACTAGCTTCTGCTCAAGATAACACTTATAAAAATAGCCTTAAAGAAATTGAGGAAAGACACTTAATTACTATTAAAGAATTAATACCTGTTTTACAGCAAAGCAAAGTGCTAAGTAAGGTAAAAAGTGAGCTTAACACGTTAGAAACCTTATTAGAAGGTGCTTATTTAATAGGAGAAATTACACCAAAACTATCTGATAAAATTGTTAGCTATGGCGAACTATTATCGTCTTACATCATCAGTGAATATTTTATTGCAGAACAACTCAACTGTAGCTACAAAGATAGTAGAGAGCTTATAAAAACAAATTCTAACTTTGGTAAAGCCATAGTAGACTTTACCACAACAAATTCTAATTGTAAAGAGTTTTTTACTGCCGTTCCTGAACAAATTATTGTCATGGGTGGCTTCATAGCCTCTTCTACTTCTGGAGATTCTACAACCTTAGGCAGAGGGGGATCTGATTATACCGCTGCCATTATAGCTAGTGCTGTTGATGCTGAACTTTTAGAAATTTGGACGGATGTTAGTGGAATGTATACGGCTAACCCAAGAATAGTAAAGCAAGCGATGCCTATTCCACATATTTCTTATGAGGAAGCTATGGAGCTTTCGCATTTTGGAGCTAAAGTATTATATCCTCCAACAATACAACCTGTACTTTCTAAGGGTATTTCTATTGTCATTAAAAATACTTTTGATGCGGAAAACGAAGGTACCTTAATTACAAAGAATAAAAATGAACTAGGAAAAACAGTTCGCGGCATAAGTCATGTAGAGCACATTGCATTACTCTCGTTAGAAGGGCCTGGTATGGTAGGTATTCCCGGAATCTCTAAACGCTTTTTTGAAGTATTATCACAAGCAAATATTAGCGTTGTATTGATTACACAAGCATCTTCTGAACACTCTATCTGTGTGGGTGTTTCGGATAATGACGCTATAAAAGCAGTACAAATTGTAAATGAAGCTTTTGAATATGAAATATCCTTAGGCAAAATTAAACCTGTTATTGCAGAAGAAGATTTAGCCATTATTGCCCTTGTGGGCGACAATATGAAGCGTCATCAAGGCTTAAGCGGTAAAATGTTTAGTACTTTAGGAAAAAACAATGTGAACATTAGAGCAATTGCACAAGGTGCTTCTGAACGTAATATTTCTGCGGTCATTGTAAAAGATGACGTCAAGAAAGCCTTAAATACATTACATGAGGAGTTTTTTGAAGACAATACCAAACAATTAAACCTATTTGTAATGGGTGTGGGTAATGTGGGCACAAAATTCTTAAATCAAATACAGCAACAACGTAAATTTTTAAAAGAGAACCTAAAATTAAATATCCGTGTTATTGGAATTTCTAATTCTAGAACAATGGTTTTTGATGAAGACGGTATCAGTCTTAAAAGTTGGGATGAGAAGCTAAAAGCAGGAGAAAAAACAGACAAGCAAAAGTTCTTTGAAAACATTCAAAAACTAAATTACAGAAATAGCATTTTTGTAGATAATACAGCCAGTGCAGAAGTTTCTGAAACCTATGCATCTTATTTAAAGAACAGTATTTCTGTGGTGACCTGTAATAAGATTGCTTGCTCTTCGGAATACAACAATTACAAAAACCTGAAAGATTTAGCACGCAAATACAATGCGCCATTTTTATTTGAAACCAATGTAGGTGCAGGTTTGCCTATTATTGATACGCTTAAAAATTTGATTGCATCAGGAGATAAAATACTAAAAATTCAAGCAGTACTTTCAGGTAGCTTAAACTTCTTGTTTAATAATTTTAATAACCAATCTACTTTCCATGATATTGTTAAACAAGCACAAGAGCAAGGTTATACAGAGCCAGATCCTAAAATAGATTTGAGTGGTATTGATGTAATGCGTAAGATTTTAATTTTAGCACGGGAGAGTGGTAACAAAATAGATATTGAAGAAATAACCAATTCACCTTTCTTACCTGAAGAAAGCCTTGCTACCACAAACAATGAGGACTTTTTTACTTCGCTAATTAAATATGAAGCTGATTTTCAAAAAATGTTTAAAGAGGCTAATGATACCGGCAGTAAATTAAAGTATGTCGCTCAATATGAAGATGGCAAAGCAAGCGTTGGCTTACAGCATATTCCTAAAGGGCACGACTTCTATAATTTAGAAGGTAGTGACAATATTGTATTATTCTATACCGAAAGATACCCTAACCAACCTATGATTATCAAAGGTGCTGGTGCTGGTGCTGAAGTAACTGCATCTGGTATTTTTGCTGATATTATAAGAATAGGTAACTTTTAATCTGTAGGCTATGAATGCAAATGAAATTAGAGTTTTCTGTCCAGCAACTATTGCTAATGTCTCTTGCGGATTTGATGTTTTAGGACTCGCTTTAGATGCTGTAGGTGATGAAATGGTGGTTAGAAAAACAACTCAAAAAGGAATCAGAATTACCAAGCTTACAGGGCAAAATTTACCTACAGAAACCTTACAAAATGTAGCGGGTGTTGCCGGTTTAGCACTGTTAGCACAAAGTGATTACGAAGGTGGTTTTGATATTGAAATTTATAAAAAAATAAAAGCAGGAAGTGGAATTGGTAGCAGTGCTGCCAGTTCTACTGGGGCTGTTTGGGCCATGAATGCCCTTCTAGGCAAACCTTTTTCTCCATTAGAATTGGTGAAATTTGCCATGGAAGGAGAGCGTTTAGCAAGTGGCGTAGCCCATGCAGATAATGTTGCTCCTGCCCTATTTGGTGGTTTTACGCTTGTACGCAGTTACCAACCATTAGATGTTATTAAAATAAATACACCGAAAGAATTATATGCTACCGTTATTCACCCTCAGATTGAAGTAAAAACATCTGATTCTAGACGTATTTTAAAGACTACTATTTCTTTAGAAGACGGAATTAAACAATGGGGAAATGTGGGCGGATTAATTGCAGGCTTATTTACAGAGGATTATGAGCTAATTGGAAGATCATTAGAGGACCATATTGTAGAACCCATCCGTTCTATTCTAATTCCTGGTTTTGACACGGTAAAACAAAAAGCATTAGAGTCTGGCGCATTAGGTTGTGGCATATCAGGTTCTGGTCCCTCGGTGTTTGCATTAAGCAAAGGAATAGAAACTGCAAAAAAAGTAGCACAGGCTATGACTGATGTATATGATAAAATTGGGATAGATTACGACATTCATGTATCAAAAGTAAATACAGAAGGAATTAAAGTTTTATAAAGAAGTTTGATGTATCGTTAAATTAAGGATTTTGAGATTAGATCAGTTAACATTTTCTAGATTCATAGCTGCCATAGCAGTTGTAATATACCATTACGGCCTAGAAGTGTATCCTTTTAATTTAACACCTTTAAGAACATTATTTGAGCAAGGAAACATAGCTGTAAGTTACTTTTTTATACTCTCGGGATTCATCATGATCATTGCGTACCATCAGCATAAAAAATTAGAATTCTTAGCGTATATTAAAAAAAGATTTGCTCGGATTTATCCTGTGTACTTCTTGGCATTAGTGATTGTCTTAGCATTTAAATTATATTACCACAAAGACAGTGAACTCGGCAATCTGTTTTTGAATGTAGTAATGCTCCAAAGTTGGATTCCCGGTAAAGCCTTAACGTTTAATTACCCAGCTTGGTCCTTGGCTGTAGAATTCTTTTTTTACGCGTTATTTCCATTCTTATTCAATAGGTTTTATAGCAAGCTGTCCCTTAAAAAATTACTATTTCCGATACTGAGTATTTTTGCATTAAGCCAAGTAGTGTTTCATTGGGGAATATTTTCAACCTCCTACACAGGGTACCCTTCTAAATTTCATGAATTCCTATTTTATTTTCCCCCGATGCATTTAGCAGAGTTTTTAATTGGGAATTTAGCAGGCCTATTTTTTGTAAAAAAATTACAGCACCACATTAAAAATTATGATTTAGGTATTTTAATACTTCTTTGCATGATACCTACTATACTATGGTACAATACCCAATTAAATTTTCATAATGGATTATTAGGCTTACTGTTCATCCCTATCATTTTGCTTATGAGTGCAAACTCAGGATATATTGCTAAGATTACGAAATATGGGCCCTTAATTTTTTTAGGAGAAATAAGTTATGGCATCTACATTTTACAGAGTCCTGTATTTGCTTGGACTAAAGCACTATTAAAAGATTACAACATCACAAACGAAGCTACAAAATTCTATATAGCAACCGCTATGCTAATAGCTTGTTCAGCAGTTTGTTTTACCTATATTGAAACGCCATTACGTAATTTTTTTAAAAAATTATAAACCTATGAAAAGTATCCAATCATTATTTGCTGTAATTTTATTTTCGACGGTAGCCATTGGGCAAGAAATACGAAAAGAAAGTTTGTTTGAAGGGACTTTCAACAACGAGCTCATTCAAATTTACATTCAATCCTTTATGCAGGAATGCACAGGAGATATTTATTACAAAAGTATTGTACGTTTTCTTGATGCGGATAGAAATGAGACCACTTGGAGAAAATTTGTAGTTTATGCAAATGACAATAATGGTTTTTTATTAGTAGATGACTACTGGAATTCTGGTAGGTACCATAACTACCTTTTTATTAAACAATATGGATCTGAATTTAAAGGATATATTAAGAATGAAAAAACGTCGAAAAAAGAAGTTTCCTTATATAGAAATACAACACGATCCGATTTTTCTGAACTAAGAGAAGAAGTTCAAAACTTTGAAGATACAGATGATTGCTAGTCAACACAGAAAGACATAATAAAACAACTCAAAAACTCCAAATTAAAAGAAAATGAATTTTTACAGCCTCAACAAAAAAGCCCCGAATGTAAGTTTTAAAGAAGCAGTAATTAAAGGTATTGCTCCCGACCGCGGTTTATATTTTCCTGAGAATATTACACCATTAACAAGTGATTTTTTTGAAAATATAAAAGATTTATCCACGATAGAAATTGCCCAAAAAGCAATCAGACAATTTGTCTCTGATGACATTGATGATGATAAACTCAAAATTATATTAGAAAACGTTTTAAACTTTGACTTTCCCGTTGTGGAAATTAATAAAAATATAGGAACCTTAGAATTGTTTCACGGTCCTACACTAGCATTTAAAGATGTAGGTGCGGGGTTTATGGCTAGGTGTTTAGGCCATTTTTCTGAAGGTAGCAAAAACGAGGTAACGGTATTAGTGGCTACCTCTGGAGATACTGGGGGAGCTGTAGCTAATGGTTTCTTAGGCGTAGAAGGTGTAAAAGTTGTAATCTTATACCCTACAGGTAAAGTTAGTGATATTCAAGAAAAGCAACTAACCACACTGGGCAAAAATATTACAGCCTTAGAAGTAGATGGTACTTTTGATGATTGTCAAAACATGGTAAAAACCGCTTTTCTAGATCAAGATATTACGAGCCTAAAACAATTAACCTCTGCCAATTCTATAAATGTAGCACGTTGGTTACCTCAATTATTCTATTTCTTATTTGCTTACAAACAAGCAAAATCTCATGGAAAAGAGATTGTGTTTTCTATTCCGAGTGGAAATTTTGGTAATATCTGTGCAGGTATTGTAGCACAACAACTTGGGATGCCTGTAAAGCATTTTATAGCATCTACGAACGTAAATAATGTTGTCCCCCGTTTTATGACCACAAAAAGTTATGATCCTAAACCCTCAATAGCGACTATATCTAATGCTATGGATGTTGGTGACCCTAGCAATTTCATAAGAATAAGACATATCTATAAAGATGACTTTAGCACTATAGAGAAAAATATATCTTCTTATGCATTTACAGATGAAGAGACCAAAGAAGCCATGCTAGAGTTGTATAATGACTATAATTACATTGCAGACCCTCATGGCGCGGTTGGTTATCTAGGACTTAAAAAGTATCAAGAAACAAATCCTGACACTTATGGTATTTTCTTAGAAACAGCACATCCTGTTAAGTTTTTAGATATTGTAGAAGATACGATAAAAGAGAATATAGATATTCCTAAAAAGATCATCAAACAGATGAACAAAAAGAAAAAGTCTATTAAAATTTCTACCTATGAAGAATTAAAAAACTATCTGATAGGTTAATTTTATTTGTATAAAAATTAGCATTAAAAAAGGGTATTCACATTAAATGAATACCCTTTATTGCTATCAACTAAATAACAAACAATTATCGTTTTTCTAAAAGTGTTTTGCAAAGAAGTCATAAACAACAACCTCACCATAATTTAGAGGATCATCGGTATCACTTCCTTCCTTTTCAGAATTACTTTGCGTATAGTTACCAATTTTGAAGTAAGATTGGTCATAATCTAAATCCATTAGCACAGCATTACCTTCATCTAAGACAAGATATTGTGTGGCAGTACCATTTTCATAGTTTGCCTTTAGATCTCCATCTTCACTATAGTAACAGTAATGCTTACCATCTATGACCTCAAAAATTACTTCGTGGTTAGTTCCTAAATTATAATCTGTTTTTATGGTAACATCGGTTCTGAGTTTATTTCCATTGAAGCTTAAAAATAGATGAGCATCTTCCAACCTTAATACCATAGCATCATCAATCCCAGCCTCTTTATCTCCATGAATTTGAGTTCCTACAACATGACTTTTATTTATAGGAAGCTGTGTAAATGCTTGTTTTACGTAAACTACATGTGTACCTGAGGTTGTCCAGTAAATATCAGCCGTACCATCTTCTGTTCTCTCTCTAAGTTCAGAGCGTATATAGGTAGAGTTTGTTGTGGTATTGTTAGTACTTCTAATCGGTGCTTTAAATACAATTCCGTTTTTAGCTTCATTCACATAGAAATATTCGTTGTTGTCCTCATCACAAAGGGTCTTATCTTCTACTCCATCAGGATATGTGATTTTCCATTGCGCGCAATTTTCCATCAAATCTGCCGGAATTTTAGCGGTGCCACTCGTTTCCTCAGTAGTAGTGTCATCTTCTGGAACTGTTGGATTTTCAGGCTCCTCTACTTCTTCTATTGGAGTCTCCATTTCTTCAGCCTCACTAGTATCTTCTTCTAATGGACTTCCTTTATCTGAGCAATTCAAATTTGCTCCTAAGATTGCAATAGCTATAAAAAATTTTAAAAAAGTAGTACCTAAACTTTTGAACATAATAAGGATTTAAAAATTATTTTTTGGTAAACCAAATTGGTTCACCAATTACAAATATCGTAAATTAATGGCAGCTACAGCGCTGTAAGTACAATATTTCGTTGAATGGTTTCATCTTTATCAAAAAATAGGCCCAAAAAAAAGGGTATTCACATTTCTGCAAACACCCTTTACTGTTGACTAACTTACTCAAAAAAATTAAGACTATTGCTTAATCATGATCTACGAAAAAATCATAAACCACTACTTCCCCATAATTATTGGAGTTTCCGGTAGAACTACCTTCTTCTTCAGCATTACTTTGCGTGTAATTTCCTATTTTGAAATAGGATTGATCATAATCAATATCCATCAATACACTAGTACTACCATCTTTTACTAAATAAGAAGATGCTGTACCATTGAGATATTTACTTCTTAAATCTCCATTTTCACTGTAGTAACAATAATGCTTACCATTTTTAACTTCGAAGATTACTTCATGAACCGTACCTAAGCTGTAGTTAGATTTTACCGTCACATCACTTCTAAGTTTATTACCGTTAAAACTTAAAAATAATTTAGAACCTTCCAAACGTAAAACCATTGCATCATCAATACCAGCCGCTTTATCACCATGTATTTGAGTGGCTACCAAGTGATTTTTTTCAATAGGTAAATGCGTAATTGCTTGTTTCACATAAACTACGTGGGTACCATCTGTAGTCCAGTAAATATCAGATTTACCATCTTCTGTTCTTTCTCTAAGTTCAGATCTTACATAATCAGAATTAGGAGTAGTTCCGTTATTACTGCGAATAGGAGCTCTAAATACGATCCCATTCTTTGCACTATTTACAAAGAAATATTCGTTGTTATCCTCACCACAAAGAGTTTTATCTTCTTCTCCGTCAGGATACGTGATTTTCCACTGGTTGCAGTTGCTCATTAGATCTGAAGGGATAGAAGCATCACCGGTAGGCGGGTTTGTTGTACCTCCACCGTCGCTCTCGCCACTAAACACTTGAACCTCAGCTAATGATAATGCATTAGTTCCTTTTAATTTAATACGCACTCTTGACCCAGTTACCCCACCTGTACTAATGGTTACTGAAGGGCTTGGCGCACTAGTTATTGTTGTTTTATAAACCTGAGTTCCTGCATCGTTATACACAAAAACATCAAAATTATTTAAACGAGTTGTACAACAATCTGTTCTATTCCAGATAACAATGTCTCCAATGGTGTAATCATCACCTAAACGAACTTGCCACCAAGGAGAAGAACTATTAGATGTATGTGTTACACTACCTTGATTCCATACTCCTGAAGTATTCCCATCTACCGCAAGACCAGGAAGACCTGCATTAGAAGAGTAATTAGAGGATTGTTCTGCCGTTTTACCTAAGGCAAGGTTATCACTTACGCTAATCTGGCCTACACTTACTGGAGTAATTTTAATCCAGTTAATGTTCCATCCACCACCTGTTGCAAGCAATTTTAAAGTACTTGTTCCTGCCGATAAATCAACTGTTTTAGAAGTAGTTACCCAACTTTGGTATCCACCAGTAGCCGTTTTATTCACATTAGATAGTTTTGTATTCCCTTGGTAAAAATCAAATTTAGAAGCATTTGACTTAGAGGCAACTCTAAATTCAAACTTGTAGCTTCCTGAAGCTGGTACCGTAAGCGAATACTCTAGATAATCTCCAGTGTCTATCCATCCTACATTACTACCTCCTCCACTATCTGAAGTTGATTCTGTTTTGATCCCTTTCATACCATCAAAGTTTTCTGCTTGAATGGTCTGCGCGTTTGTCGATGAAATAGTCACATTAGGTGACAGTAGTAAATTTTCATCTGAAAGATCGTTTTCGGCGCAATTAAAAGCCAAGGCTAAAATTGGCACTGTTAGAAGTCTTAAAACTGTTTTTGACTTCATCAATTTTTGTGTGTTTTTCATAATACTGAAGTTGAGTGTTTCAATTGGTACTCCAATTTGGATCACCAATTTGGTTGACCAATTATAGACCCGAAATATTTAAATTCCAAATAAATTGTCATTTAATCGATGAAATTCATCTTTTCGTCCGATTTTTTTAAAGAATTGATAATCTTAAAGAAAATAATGTAAGACAGTTCAATGAATATTCTCTAGCATTAAAGAGACATATCTAACATATTTTCAATAATTTTGAGCGACTAAATAAATTAAAAATGAAAAACACCGCATTAACAGAAATACACAAAGAATTAGGCGCAAAACTTGTTCCTTTTGCAGGATATAATATGCCCGTATCTTATGAAGGCGTAACTATTGAACATGAAACCGTAAGGACTGGTGTTGGTGTTTTTGATGTATCTCATATGGGAGAATTTTTAATCAGTGGACCAAATGCTCTTTCATTAATTCAAAAAGTAAGCTCTAATGATGTCTCCAAGTTATCTATCGGTAAGGCTCAATACAGCTGCCTGCCAAATGAAACTGGCGGTATTGTTGATGATTTGATTATTTATCAAATAAAAGAGGAGCAATACTTACTAGTAGTAAATGCTTCTAATATTGAAAAAGATTGGAAGCACATTTCAAAATACAATAAGGATATTAGTGCAGATATGCGAAACTTATCTGATGACTATTCCCTACTGGCTATTCAAGGGCCGAAAGCTGTAGAAGCAATGCAGTCTCTTACCGCTGTAGATTTAGCTACTATTAAATTTTACACTTTTGAGGTAGCACCGTTTGCGGGTGTTGACAATGTTATAATTTCTGCCACAGGTTATACTGGTTCTGGAGGTTTTGAAATCTATTGTAAAAATACAGAAGTAGCGCAAATTTGGACTAAGGTATTTGAGGCTGGAGAAGATTTCGGAATCAAACCTATTGGCTTAGCCGCTAGAGACACCTTACGTTTAGAAATGGGATATTGCCTATATGGCAACGATATTAATGACACTACCTCTCCTCTTGAAGCTGGTTTAGGTTGGGTTACAAAATTCACTAAAGATTTTGTAAATAGCGAAAATTTAGCCAAAGAAAAAGCAGAAGGTTCTAGCAGAAAACTCATTGCATTTGAACTGGAAGAAAGAGGTATTCCGCGCCATGATTATGAAATTGTGAATGGCGCAGGTGAAAAAATAGGTATGGTTACTTCTGGCACCATGTCTCCATCAATGGGGAAAGGAATTGGCCTAGGGTATGTACCCAAAACAGCTAGCGCATTAGGCGAAAAGATTTATATTCAAATTAGAAAAAAAGCCGTACCGGCAACTATAGTGAAATTACCATTTTACAAAAATTAATGATTAAATACTCCGATATACTTCACAACATACAACTTGAAATTAATAAGGTTTCTGATCGAGGGCAAGTGGCTAGTTATATTCCTGAGCTCTCAAAAATTGATTCTCATAAATTTGGGATGCATATTATTGATGCCAACCGAAATGAATTTTCCGTGGGCGATTCTCAAGAATCTTTTTCTATTCAAAGTATCTCCAAAGTTCTCTCACTGAGTCAGGCCATTGGCCTTATCGGAGAAGATCTTTGGACCCGTGTTGATGTAGAACCATCAGGAGACCCTTTTAATCATTTATCATTATTAGAGCAAGAAAACGGTATTCCAAGAAACCCCTTAATAAATGCAGGGGCCATTGTTGTTGCAGATATACTCGTATCTAAACTGAAAAACCCTAAAGAAGACTTTTTAACGTATATACAAGATATTTCAGGAGATAAAAGCATTAATTTTGATGCTAATGTTGCTGCCTCTGAAAAAGAAACTGGATTCAGAAACTATGCAGCTGCCAACCTACTAAAATCATATGGGAACTTACACAATGATGTAGATACCGTCCTTGATTTTTATTTTCACCAATGTTCTTTAGCTCTAAACTGCATCCAGCTTACCAAGTTATTTTTCGTGTTTATGAATCGCGGAAAATGTTTACAAAACAAAACCTATTTAACCACTAGCCAAGTAAAACGAATTAATGCATTAATGCTAACATGCGGTTTTTATGATGAAGCCGGAGAATTTGCTTTTGAAGTAGGGCTACCCGGTAAAAGTGGTGTGGGTGGAGGAATTGTGGCACTTTTACCCGACAACTACTGTGTAGCTACATGGTCTCCGGGACTAAATAAAAAAGGAAACTCTAAATTAGGCATGTTAGCGTTAGAAATGCTAACTACTGCAACAAAGCAGTCAATTTTTTAAAAAGGTGGATAAAAAGAAAATTCTTATTCTTGGAGCCAGTGGCTTTATAGGCAATGCTATATATAAAGAGTTATGCAACTACTTTAATACGTATGGCACCTATTTTACGGCGCGCAAAGGTTTTGATAAAAACAAACAGTTCTTCAGTTATAATTTAGAAGAAGATGATATTCACGAAATTTTAGATGTAGTACAGCCAGATATTATAATTTCTGCTCTGCGAGGCAGCTTTCCGGCGCAAATTATTGCACATGAACACCTGGTAGAATATGTAATGCAAAGTAATTGTAAGCTGTATTTTATATCATCTGCCAATGTATTTGATTCTTACAGCAAATACCCTTCTTATGAATATGATAAGACCTTATCGGAGAGTATCTACGGGCGCTTAAAGATAAAAATTGAAAATATGTTGCTTCGTATTCCTAAAGAAAAAATGGCTATCTTAAGAGTACCCATGGTTTTCGGAAACGGTTCTCCTAGAATAAAGGAAATGAAAGCCAGTATTTTAAATAATGATCCCGTAGAAGTATTTCCTAATCTAGTTTTAAATGTGACACATGATTTGAAGCTAACACAACAAATACATTATTTAGTAAGTAAGAATAAAAGCGGTATTTATCATTTAGGAAGTAATGATTTAGTGCATCATGATGAATTTGTAAAGGAAATTTTAAAACGTGTCGGTAATTTTTCTCCGCTGTTTAAAAATGTCTACACCACCAATGAAGAGCGCTATTTGGCGGTTTTACCAAAAGACAACAAACTGCCTAAAAACTATCAAACCACCTATGAAGAAATCATTAATGATCACGTCATAGGTTAACATTATATCTATTAAAAAAAGAACTATGGAAGCATTAAATTTATTAGAAATAGAACGTATTTTAGAACAATTAGACGGTTGGGAATATGTAGACGGTGCCATTGAAACCTCTTTTCAATTTGAAAATTTCAAAGAAGCATTTACCATCATGACTCGTATTGCATTTGAATGTGAAGCGCAAGGCCATCATCCAGATTGGAGCAACGTTTATAATTCGCTACATATTCGTTTAAATACACATGATGTAGAGGGTGTAACCGAAAAAGACTTTAGATTAGCTAGAGCTATAGAAAGTATTGTTGATAGTGAATAACCTATCTTTAACTTTCACTTGTTAAAAATGCAAATTGTATTAAATTTGTACCTACTAATATTATAATCAGATTTAGAAATGGGAAGAGCTTTTGAGTTTAGAAAGGCACGTAAAATGAAAAGATGGTCCGCAATGTCTAAGGCGTTTACACGTATTGGAAAAGATATTGTAATGGCAGTAAAAGATGGCGGCCCTGACCCAGATACTAATTCACGATTAAGAGCTGTTATACAGAATGCAAAGGCTATTAACATGCCCAAGGATAATGTAGAGCGTGCAATTAAAAGAGCAAGTGACAAAAGTCTTGGCGATTTTAAGGAGGTTCTTTTTGAAGGCTACGCACCACATGGTATTGCTATCTTAGTAGAAACAGCTACAGATAACAACACTAGAACCGTTGCTAATGTTCGTAGTTATTTTAATAAATGTAATGGCAACATGGGAACTTCCGGTTCGGTAGAATTTATGTTTGACCATACGTGTAATTTTAGAATTCCCGCAGAAGGTATTGATCCTGAAGAACTAGAATTAGAAATGATAGATTTTGGTGCTGAAGAAGTTTTCGCTGATGAAGACGGTATTTTAATCTACGCTCCTTTTGAAAGCTTTGGTGCGATCCAAAAAGAATTAGAAACTAGAGAATTGGAAATTTTATCTTCTGGTTTTGAAAGAATTCCGCAAGTAACAAAAGAATTAAATGAAGAGGAAGCTGCTGATGTAGAAAAACTTCTTGAAAAATTGGAAGAAGATGATGACGTTCAAAATGTCTATCATTCTATGCAAGAATAAGATTCTTTCATTTTTCTTATGATAAAAAAAACCTGTTGAAGAAGTTCAACAGGTTTTTTAGTACAACACACAATTTATAAATCAACCTAAAAATCTTATTAGTTAGCGTAAAAATATAGCGAAGATGCTGATGCTAAACTTGTATTGATGGTTGGTGATAGATCTCCTCCAATAGTACTATTTGAAAAAGAAAGTACTCTACCTCCACCATTAGCAGCTTCCGCTATAAAGACAGTTTTTGTAGTCGCATCATATTCTGCTGCAACTGGGTTTCCTAATAATGTATTACTACCCGCTACCCGCACTTGATTATTTGCAACAGCCATAGTATCACCATTATTTACAGTGTCAAATTTGTTTTCAAAGTCTGAGATAATATGAAAGGCACCATCGGAATCTGAGGCAGCATCACCAACATCTGTCAAAATCATTGTTCCGTTATCATAAGCCAGCCCATGAGTTCTTACAATACCTTCTATCGCGATTCTTTTAGAAGCACTTACTGCTGCATTTGTGGTGTTCATCGTTGTAAAATTGGTATAAACAGCTAATTCATTAGTCTTATCTACTACAGCATATAAATCTCCATTAACGAATTCGATACCCCACAAAGCAAAATCTGTAATTACAATATTGCGCAAAGTTAGTGTTCCATTGGTTTTAGTATATACAAACAACCTTCCGTCTGGAGTCGTAGTATCTCCATCTACATCGCTATTATCCGAAACAACGACAATATCATTATAAACTGCAATATCACGAGGACTTTGTAAATCTGAAGCGCTTGAAACAGTCGCTGAAATTGTAGCGCTAGCCAAGAATGTAGAAATATCAGAATAAACATTTAATTGGTTTGATGATCTCGAAGCCTGGATTACTTCATCTATAGCTGCATCATAATAAATTCCTTCTGCAGCTGTTGAAGTAGTCGTTAAGGTTTTGATCTCTCCAGAAAGTATATCAAGAACCGTAATGTTTCCATCTGAATTATTAGAAACATACAACTGAGAACTTTTAATTGTATTGATTCCTGAATCATTATCATCATCATTATCACATGAAGAGAATGCTATCAATGTAAGAGCAGCTAGTAAGCTACAGCTAAATACGTTTTTTTTCATCTTTTAAATTTTATAGTTTTCTCTACCTACGAGAAACTTATAAAGAGGGTTTTAAAAAAATGAAAAAAAATTAATCTACAGTAAAACTCTTCTTAGGAATTCTACCTAATACGCCCTTGAAAAATGATTTGTATAATTTGAAATCTGCCGCTTGGTCTTCTGTAGGGTTATAAGCTTCAGAAATTCTAATTTGTTTTTTTCCATAATCAAAAGCTACCATTACCACGGGTACTTTAGCCGCTTTTGCTATAAAATAGAATCCTGTTTTCCATTCCGTAACTTTATTTCTGGTTCCTTCTGGGGATAAAGCCAATCTAAACTTTTCTTTACGGTTGAAAATATCTGCAATAGCAGAAACGGTATCACTATTTTTATTTCTAATGATGGGTGCCCCGCCAACTTTTTTTAAATACCACCCAATAGGACCTACAAACAGACTCTTCTTCCCTATAAAGTTTATTTCTTCCTTCCATATTCTTCGCACTAAAAGGCCTAAGAAAAAATCGGAATAACTGGTATGAGAAACTACAATCATAACACACTTTTTTACGTCAGGAAAATTCCCGATAAGTGTCCACCCCATTAGTTTAAAATAAATAAATTTCGCAATAGCATGCATCATAGGATGAATTTACTTTATGTTATATCTTTTTAAAAAGTTGCAGTAAACGATCATAGGTCATTATTTCCTTCCAATTATCCCCTAGTGCATTTTCCCATAACGGAACTAAACCAAAAGATACTTGAATCATAATATCAAATTGCTCCTCTGATAAATCTGCACAAATACCGGTAGGTAACTTTATTTGATGTTTTTCTTGCATCTGCTTAAATACTTTCACACCTTCTGGATAAAATTCTTCTAGGTATTGAAAAACCAAACAATTACCAATACCGTGTTTTACGCCCAACAAATATGACAATCCGTAGCTCATTGCATGTGCAATACCCACTTGAGAATAGGCAATACTCATACCTCCATGCCAAGAGGCCATCATTAATTTATCCCGAGATTCCTCTTTCGAAATATCACCTAGATATACCTCGTAACACAAGTCTAACGCTTTCTCACCATAACTTTGACTAAATGCATTTAAATAAGTACCGTTCAAAGATTCTATACAATGAATATAACAATCCATACCCGTATAAAACCATTGTTCTTTCGGAACACCATGTGTTAACTTCGGATCTAGAAGTACTTGATCAAAAGGCGTATGATCAGAATTAATACCCAGTTTTTTCTCTGGTCCCATGAGCACAGTAGTTCTGGAAACTTCTGCTCCCGTACCACTAATGGTTGGTATCCCTACATGATAAATAGCTGGTTTTTTAACAAGGTCCCAGCCTTGGTATTCCGCTGAACTTCCTGGATTGGTAAGCATTATAGCTACAGCTTTAGCTACATCTAATAAAGTACCGCCACCAATACCTACGATTCCAGAAGGCATTTCCGTGAAACTCTCCTTAATTTTAGCTACCAGAACATCTACTTGCACTGTTTTAGGCTCCTCCTCTGATGAAATAAATATAATTTGGTCATTAAAAAGCAAGGGAACTTCTGTAATTAAAGGCTGCCCCTCAAACACATCGTCTATAAAAAATATAAAAGGCGCTTCTGAGCTCTTACGCTTTGGCATTAAAATTTCTCCTAATTGAAGAAAACTTCCATTACCAAAAACTACTCTAGGTACCATTGGAAAATTCCTGTATTTCATTCCCTATTATTTATATGAATTTAAAAATTCTTGAAATTTATCAAAGAATAGACTTAAATGATAGCCGTCTATTAAAGCATGGTTAACACTTGCGGCTACCGTCATTTCAAACTTCCCATTTGATTCTTCTGCTTTACCAAAAGCAAATTTAGGTACAGATTCCTTTACCCCTTTAAGTGGTTCTTTGTGACCCTGAATAGGAATCCAAGGCATTGAAGAGCAGTAAATACAATCTAAAGTATTCACTGGTGGAAACAATGAATCACTATTAAAGATCCGTTCTTTTTCTCTGTTTAAATTATTGATGAACGTTAAGAGCTCTTCACTAAATTGAATAAAAGAAAAGCCGAATGTTTTATTAGGTCTGAGAATTGTAGCTGAAGCATGTATGGTATCATAGATTACTACTTTGTCCGCTTCAATTCTATATTTAAAATTCTCAACAGAATTTATCGCACGCATGCAAGCATGTAAATAGACTGCAAAAAAAGACAAACTATACTCTTTAGCATAAGCCTTGGCAATAGTTACATCTACTTTTGTTGTTACTGAGAAATATGGGTCTAAAAAAGAATTAAAAAAATGAAAATGCTCTTTTCTATCCCAAGTATCTAAATCTAAAAACTTCATAGTTACACAAGTTTCAGGAGCTCTTTAAGTCCGCTAATTGTTTGATATTCTTTTCCGTTTGTTTCATGATCTTCTACTTGTTCATGTTGCCAAGTTGTATGAAACGGAACGTGTATTGCTTTTGCTCCAATAGTAATAAGCGGCAATACATCAGACTTAAGCGAATTTCCTATCATCAAAAACTCCTTTACATCTATTTCTAAATGATCTAAAAGATTCTGGTAGTTCGATTCTTTTTTATCACTTAAAACTTCTACATGATGAAAGTAATCAGACAACTTAGAACGTTCTAATTTACGTTCTTGGTCCAACAAATCTCCTTTGGTCAATACAATTAAACGGTACTTTTTTGATAACTGCTTTAGTACTTCCTCTACATCTGGCAACAATTCTACAGGTTGAGAAATCATCTCTTTTCCTATATCTAAAATTTTATGTAGGGTTTGATGCTGCACTTTATTATTTGATAATTCTAAGGCAGATTCTATCATAGACAGTACAAAACCTTTGATACCATACCCATACAATTCGAGGTTTTTAATCTCCATTTTAAAAAGATCCTGATCTATAGTATTCTTAGTTTCGTACCCTTCTAAAAGAGTCGCAAATTTTTCTTCTGCTTCTCTAAAGTAGGTCTCATTCACCCAAAGGGTATCATCTGCATCAAAACCAATAACTTTTATTTTATCGTACTTTACTTCCATGCTTTTATTGCTCTTTCCAGATCTTCTGGAGTGTCTATTTCTATTCCTGATACGGTAGTTTCTACCATTTTTAATTTTTTACCATATTCTAAATACCGGATAGCTTCAATTTTCTCAGTAGCCTCTAATCCTAACATTGGCAAGCGCTGAAAATCCATCAAAGCTCTTTTCCTAAAGGCATATATTCCTTTATGCTTATAGTATACACTCCCCACCTCTTTTGCTCTAGGATAAGGTATTGGAGAACGCGAAAAATACAGGGCAAAGTTCTTATTATCTACAATAACCTTTACCGTATTTGGATTACTAATTTCTTCCCAATCCGTAATTTTCACCATCAAGGAAGCCAAATCTATTTCTTTAGTAGGATCATTATCAAAAACGTCTAGCACACTTGCAAGACTTTCTTTTTCCGTAAAAGGCTCATCACCTTGTACATTTACGATAATATCAACATCCATATCTTCTACAGCCTCAGCAATACGGTCACTACCACATTCGTGCTCTTTGACACTCATTATAGCTTTTCCACCAGCTTCCACAATGACATTAAAAATTACGTCGCTATCCGTAACTACAAAAACGTCATCAAACAAATTAGTACTAATAGCAGCTTCGTAAGTTCTTAAGATTACAGGCTTACCTTGTAAATCCTGCATTAATTTAGCAGGAAAACGAGATGCCGCGTAACGCGCAGGTATCATTGCAATTCTTTTCATGTATTCAATATAAGATTTGTAATTAAGCTCTTCTAGGTCTAATTTTTCTATAAATCCAGAAAATAACAGCTAAGATAATCACAACTAATACACCTGCAATTATTGGAGCAAATATTGATGCCGTGGTGACCACCATTGCTGTACCTGTTTCTACCGTAGATACTATAGGGTTCGCTAATCCGCCTGTAGTTGTGGTAGATGCTAGTCTAGTTGTTGCAGAAGCTCCCTTGATGGCGGTTGCAGTACCACCACCAGCTATGATGGCTAATGACCACGTAACAACAGGATCTAAATTTGCAACCGTAGATACCATTACCGCAGTACCTGCTATTGCCGCTAAAGGTACAGCTGCACTATCTAAAAGGTTATCTACCCAAGGAATGAAGTAGGCAAATATTTCTACTAATGTAGCAACACCTAGCGCCACAACCGCCGCCAAACTACCTATCCATTGCCAACTATGATTTAGTTCCCAAAGGTTAAAATAAGAAGCTAAGCTTAAGGCAAATAGAGGCAAGAAAACTCTAAATCCTACAGAAGCTGCAAGCCCTATCCCTAAAAAAATACTCAGTATTGTTTCGGTTGTCATGATGCGAAATTAGGAATCTAAATTAATCTATTCTGAATCAAGAAAAAAATCCTTCTTAAATCCGATCAAATACAACTTGTTTTTTGCCCTTGTAACTGCGGTATATAACCAGCGCATATTTTCCTTATCCATACCGTTTGGCATGTAGGGTTGTTCTACGAATACCGTATCCCACTGCCCTCCCTGAGATTTATGACAGGTAATAGCATAAGAGAATTTTACTTGTAAGGCATTAAAAAATGGATTATTCTTTACCGCTAAAAACTTTTTATATTTTGAAGTTTCGTTTTCATAATCTAAAAGTACTTCTTGGTATAACCTGTTCCCATCTTCATAAGGCAATGAAGGTGCTTCTGCAGTAATAGTATCTAAAAGTAGTACGGTATCAAAAGGTTTCTGATTAGGATAATCAACCATTTTAACACTCACTTCTGCAAATTTAAATGTGTACAGCTCCTTGATAGAATATATTTCTAAAACTTCAATAATATCACCATTCGCGATAAATCCAGCCTCAGACTCTGGTTTCAACCAAAAATAATTGTTCTTGACTACCATCATATAATCCCCCACAGATATTTCATTCTCTAGGTATAAAATGCGCTGTCTAATATTTTCGTTATAAAGATTTGCACGTTTGTTAGAACGAACAATAAAAGCTGTTTCCTCTTTACCATTCTGAGAATAAGAATCTTCTATGGCCTCTAAAATTTCGTTGCCTTCTATAAGTCGAACGATATCTTTAAAAGGAGCTACATCAAATTTAAAATCATCATAAAATTCACTTTGTAATTGTTCGCGCAAATTAGTGGCGTTATAGAGAATACCAGAATCTCCTGCTTGCCTTACTACCTGGTCTAATTCTAATACAGAAACTTCTTTATTGTAATTTAAGCCTAATTTTCCTGCATCTAAAGCGGGACTAATATCTAATCGCACAGGAGGTAACTGTGCTGTATCACCTATTAAAATAAGTTTACAACCATGACCAGAGTACACAAATTGCATAAGATCGTCTAATAAAGATCCATTCTCAAACAACTTAGAATCTGCTGGTGCATCAGGAATCATAGAAGCTTCATCTACAATAAATATGGTATCCCTATGCTTATTTGGTGCTAAAACAAATTTTACACCTCCTCCACGCTCCTTTTTTGGAAAATATATTTTTCTGTGAATGGTGAGCGCTGAAGTCTTAGAATAGTTAGACATTACCTTGGCAGCCCTGCCTGTTGGCGCCATCATAACCGTTTTCATCTTGGTATTCCACAGGTTAGTAACGATGGTACCTATAATAGTAGTTTTACCAGTTCCAGCAAAGCCTTTTAATAGGTAAACCGTATTTTTCTCTTTAGATAGCACAAAGTCTGCTAAATCTTTTAGAGCATGACTTTGAGCATGTGTAGGATCGTGAGGAAATTTTTCTTTTAAAATTTTATAAAAAGAAGCAGAATCTATAGCTTTCATATATGCTCAAAGATAATGATGATTTTTAAGCACAAATACTTTTGTGATTAAAAAAAAATTGTAGATTTGTCATAACCACTTAAATTAATTAACACGAAAAAAAAATGAAGATCGTTTTACAAATTATACTTTGGATTGCATGTATTGGGTTTGGGTATTTGATTTATAGTTCAGTTAATGCTCCAATTGAGTTTGCTAATGTGAAAGAAGAGCGTTTCCAAAAAGTAATTAATACTTTAAAAGATATTAGAAATTCTCAAGAAGCTTATAAAAGCTCTAAAGGGGAATACGCAAAAGATTTCAATTCATTAATTAGTTTTGTTGAAAATGGACAATATACCATAACACAACAAAGAGATACTTCATTTTTAGAATTTAATGAGCAATTTGGTATTGACATGCTTGTTGAAAAGAAAATTATTGACACTTTAGGATTCGTTTCTGTAAAAGATTCTTTATTTAAGAAAGATACTCGTTACAAAACAATGATGAACGTTCCTGAAGCTGCAAATGGTGAGAAATTTACCATGGATGCTAAGAAAATTGATAAAAGTGGATTTAGTGCAGCGGTATTTGAAGCTAAAGTTGCTAAAGAGGTTGTTCTATTTGATCAACCAAAAGATTTAGTTGCTAGAGAAAAAACATACGTAAACGTTGAAGAAGTTAACGGTCCAGACATTAAAGTAGGATCACTTGAAGAGGTAAGTACCAACGGTAATTGGCCACCGATATATGACAAAAAAGATAGAAATTAATAGTACTAACTCTGAATTGAGTTATAAAAAATTGTCCATTCAGATTAGTTTGAATGGACTTTCTTTTTGTGTCTTAGATTCAGTTGAAAATAGCATTATAACACAGGAATACATATCTTTTAAAGAAGAAGTGATTCCTTTTCAACTTTTAAAGAACTTAAAAGAAGCCCTTGAAAAGTTTGAGATTACCAAAATGTCTTTTTCTAACATTACGGTAATACATAGAAATCCGCTTTTTACCTTGGTCCCAAAGGCACTATTCAACCCAGAAGAATTACCAAATTACCTTAAGTTTAACGCTAAAATCTTAGCAAACGACCAAATCGCTTACGATGAAATTAAGAATTATGACATTGTAAACATCTATGTACCTTATACAAACGTCAATAATTACATTTACGAACTCTTTGGGGAGTTTGATTATAAGCATAGCGGAACCATCCTTATTGAAAGTTTACTAAATAACTTTACAGGCGGAAAAGAACCTATTTGTTACGCCCATATTACAGATCAACAAGTAGATATTACGGTAATTTCAAATAAAAATCTTCTATTCTATAACAACTTTACATTTGATTCTAAAGAAGATTTCATATACTATATTTTATTTACTATTGAACAATTAAAACTTGATGCGGAAACCATAAAACTAAGGTTATTTGGCAGCATTGAAGAAGGAGATGAGCTCTACAATCTTATCTATACTTATGTTAGAAATGTTGATGTTTTTATACCATCAAACCTTTCTCAGCACATAAATGACCAGGATAAAAAAACAATTGATTTCACTACACTAAGCGCTTTTTAATGCGAATAATATCAGGAAAACACCGAGGAAGAAGATTAACAGCTCCATCAAAACTACCCGTTAGACCAACAACCGATATGGCTAAGGAAGGTTTGTTCAATATCTTACATAACAATTATTACTTACCTGATATTTCTGTTTTAGATTTATTTTCAGGAACAGGAAATATTGCTTTTGAGTTTGGCTCTAGAGGATGTACAACAATTACAGCCGTAGATGCTGATCAAGGCTGTGTCAAATTTATAACCGAGACTACAGAAAAGCTAGAATTACCTATCTCTACCATCAAAAGCGATGTGTTTAATTACCTAGAAAAAACAACAACGAAGCATCATATTATTTTTGCAGACCCTCCTTATGATTTAGCCATTGAAGATTTTGAAAAAATTCCTGAATTGGTATTTTCTAGAGAACTTCTTTTAGAAGATGGGTTATTAATCGTAGAACACTCAAAACATACTGATTTATCTAAGCTACCCCACTTTAATAAGCAAAGAAAATATGGCGGTAGCGTATTTAGTTTTTTTGAGTAAATTTCAGCGCACGTATACCATTTAGAAGATAGCGTCGTTTGCTATTCATATATAATCGACAAAAATCAACCGATGAAAAACCTAAGTTTTCCAATTAAATTTGTTTTTAACGTTTCTACTTTTGCAAATGATTTTACTGCTACCGATGCCTCAGGACAGACCGTAGCTTATGTAAAACAAAAAATGTTTAAGCTTAAAGAAGATATTTCCATCTTTGAAAATGAAAGTAAAACCAAATTAAATTTTAAAATTAAAGCTGATAAGTGGATTGATTTCTCTACTGCGTATAGCTTTACAGATGCAGAAGGTCAAGAATTAGGAAAAATTGCGAGAAAAGGTTGGGCTTCTATTTGGAAGGCTAAATATGAATTAATTGACCAAAATAAAAACTTACAATTTCACATTCGTGAAGAAAATGCTTGGGTAAAAGTTTTTGATAGCATGCTTGGCGAAATCCCAGTTCTTGGAATGTTTACAGGTTACTTATTTAACCCTTCCTATATTGTAACAGATTTAGAAGGAAAAAACGTAGCCCGTTTAAAAAAAGAAGCTTCGTTTTTTGGCAGAAAATTTGAAGTTTCAAAATTAACGGATATTGATATCGATGATGAACAACGCATCACATTAGGATTAATGATGATGATTCTCCTTGAAAGAAGAAGAGGATAAAAAAGCAGGCCGTAAGCCGGATTCTGTGACCCTTGATTTACATCAAGGGTTTCTTATCATTTATCTAGACCTTTGGTTACCCAAAGGCTCTAACCGCCTACCCTTCAGCACGAGCGTGCCGCCCTTAAAGCTGATATACATGACGTTTCACCGTATAGAGTTTACCTGGTTTCACTACAGCATTACCTGTACATACTTTCTGTTGCACTTGTCCTCCTCTAGTAAACTAGAGTGACGGGCATTACCCGCTATACTGCACTATGGTGTCCGGACTTTCCTCGTTTTGCATAAAACAAACCGCGATAAGATGACCTGCTGGCAGCAAAGGTAATTTAATTGTTGATAAATTAACTGCTAATAAACTATAAATAGCACTTATTCTGCTAAGCTATTTTTATATTTGTAATAGCTGTGCTAAACAGTATCATAATTTATAAAAAGCAATACGTATTGGAACCTTTTGTAGTATCGGCACGAAAATATAGACCGCAAACATTTAAAGATGTAGTTGGGCAGCAAGCTATTACCAATACGCTGTTAAATGCTATTGAAAATAATCATTTAGCACAAGCTTTATTATTTTGTGGCCCTAGAGGCGTAGGAAAAACTACCTGTGCTCGTATTTTGGCTAAGAAAATTAATGAAGATGGTGAACAGCATCCCGATGAGGACTATGCATTCAACATTTTTGAGTTAGATGCCGCATCTAACAACTCTGTAGATGACATTCGTAGTTTAACAGATCAGGTTCGTATACCACCACAGGTCGGAAAATATAAAGTTTATATTATAGATGAGGTTCACATGCTTTCACAATCTGCATTTAATGCTTTTTTGAAAACATTAGAAGAGCCACCAAAGCACGCAATTTTCATATTAGCAACTACTGAAAAGCATAAAATAATTCCTACTATCTTATCGCGTTGTCAAATTTTTGATTTCAAAAGAATAACGGTTAAAGATGCTGCAGAATACCTAAAGTATATCGCAGAGAATCAAGGAATTGAAGCTGAAGATGATGCTTTACACATTATTGCCCAAAAAGCAGATGGCGCTATGCGAGACGCTTTATCCATTTTCGATAGAGTCGTTAGTTTTGCAGGCAAAAAACTAACCCGTAAAGCCGTTACAGAAAATTTAAATGTCTTAGATTACGATACCTATTTTGGAGCTACAGATTTAATATTAGAACACAATATACCTGGATTACTAGTACAGTTTAATGACACGCTTGCAAAAGGATTTGATGGTCATCACTTTATAACAGGACTAGCATCACATTTTAGAGATTTAATGGTATGCCAGCATCCATCTACGATAGCGTTGTTAGAAGTTGGTGACGAAGCCAAGAGATTATACCTAGAACAATCCAAAAAGACTTCTAGCAGCTTTCTAATGAAAGCCATAGATATAGCTAATGATTGTGACATTAAGTATAAGTCCAGTAAAAATCAGCGGCTCCTAGTAGAACTATCCCTCATGAAATTATCCTCTATCGATTACGATGGAGAAAAAAAAAATCCTAATACCGTAACAAACGAAGATTATATTATTCCAGCTTCCTTTTTTAAAAGTGAACACTTTAAAAAAGGAACAGCAAATAGCACGAAAGCAAATCATGACACCTTAGTCACCACCAGCGAATTACCGAAAATTGTTGATGAAAAGATTGATGCGACTGCTCCTATTTTAGATACTCCTGAAGGAACAACAACAGTAGACCGCGCAGAATCATATACCTCTCAAGAGAATCTATCTGAACAAAAAGTAGAAGAAGCTACTCCTGATGGTCTTGAAGAAGAAAAAAAGCCCGTAGCAAAATTATCAATTAATACACCTAAAAGCAGAGTTTCTGGGCTATCGTTATCTAGCTTGCGTATAAAAAAAGAGCATCAACTTAACAGAAAGGAAACGGTTATTGATGAAAGCAAACTCCCGAGATCTCCTTTCTCAGAGGAAGATATGCAAAAACATTGGGCAGATTTTGTTCATAAAATAGATATTGATGGACGAAAAATATTGGCCTCTAACCTTAATAGCGATACGCCAAAACTGAGAGATAATTTCACCATTTGGATTGAACTTCCCAATGGCACCATGAAAAAAGAAATTGAGCGGGAACAGTTTGATTTAATGGAATACTTACGTTCAAAACTAAACAACCATTTTATTAAATTACAAATTACTGTAAACGAAACTACTTCCACTAAATTCGCCTTTACTCCTGAAGAAAAATATGAAAAACTAAGGGCCAAAAACCCTGCAATAGATCTATTAAGACGTGAGTTTGATTTAGATTTGTAGTACTGGATACTATAAGAAAGATTTTTTAACTTGTAGGCCACCCTACTATTAGTGCTTAATATAAAAAAAATGCTAGGATTAAAACTACCAACAGATCCAAGATGGGTTAATATTGTTGAAAAGAATATAGATGAAATATTAACAGATCACGCCTATTGCGAGCAGAAAGCAGCCGCTACCGCTATATCTTTAATTGTATCTTTTCCTGAATACACGGAACTTGTACAAGAAATGATAGCTTTAGTTCGTGAAGAAATGGGACATTTTAAAATGGTTCATGATCGCATTATCGCTAGAGGTCAAATTCTTGGACGTGATCGAAAGGATGAATACGTAGTGCAATTGTTGAAATTTTTCCCAAAAGGTGGCAGTAGAACTACACAGTTAGTACATAGACTTCTCTATGCAGGACTTATTGAAGCTAGAAGCTGTGAAAGATTCCGTTTACTATCCGAAGAGTTAGAAGATAAGGAGTTAGCTGATTTCTACCACAAGTTAATGATTAGCGAAGCAGGCCATTATACCATGTTTTTAAAATACGCTAGGCAATACGGTGACCGCAATGAGGTAAGTCAAAAATGGGAAGACCTTTTAGTACACGAAGCCAACATTATGAAAGACTTAAGTAAAAGCGGCAGTATTCACGGCTAAGGTTTCTTCGCGTTCGTATCGTAATAAAGCGTTTTTATAATACCGTCAGATAATCCTATTTTAGGAACGTGTATTTTTTTTGCACCGCTCCACTTTGCAGCAGAAAGAAATATCTTAGTTGCCGGTATAATAACATCTGCCCTATCCGGGTTTAAACCAAGTTCAGAAATACGCTCGTCATACGTAAGACTCTCTAAAAAGCTGTACTGCGCTTTTAACCAAATTGATGATAAAGGCTCCCCCTCTTTGCGTCCAGAAATTTTATGCAATTTATTGATATTACCTCCTGAACCAATAATAGATACATCAGGAATATTCCGAACATGTTCTTTAATCCAATCTTCTAATTTTTTCCAAGTTGCTTCGCCTACCATATTATTTAGCAAACGCACTGTTCCTAACTTAAATGATTTAGAAATCAATATTTTACCCTGTGTAAACACTGTAAATTCTGTACTTCCTCCTCCTACATCAATATATAAATAAGACTTATCTTTTTGCATTAGCTGCTTAAGATCTGTAGAAGCAATGATTGCAGCTTCACGTTTTCCATCTATTAACTCAATTGTAATATCCGCTTCGTCTTTAACACGCTTTATAATCTCTAAACCATTATTTGCTTCGCGCATCGCAGAAGTAGCACAAGCCATATAGTTCTCTACACCAGCAACATCCATTAACAACTTAAAAGCCTTCATCGTATTAACAATACGGTCTGCGTTACGATCCGTAATTTCTCCTACCGTAAAAGAATCTTCCCCTAAACGCACCGGAACCCGTACTAAAGCACTTTTACGAAAAAGAGTGACCTTGTTTTTCTCTTCTATAATGTTGTGTGTCAACAATCGGATAGCGTTTGAACCAATATCAATTGCTGCAAATTTTCTTACTTTCAATATTTCTAGTATTTTAAGATTCTAATTTTGCTTTGTAATAATCATATAGTGCAAATTGAGAACGGACTTCTGGGCCTTTTATCTTTTTGTATGCATTGTCCTGTTTCTGAGAAAAAATACGTGCTTTTAAATTATCACTCCATGAAATCTCAAAAGTGTCTATCAGCTCCTGCTTAATATCTTTATCATAAATAGGACAACCTACCTCTACTCTATAGTCTAAGTTTCTAGTCATCCAATCTGCAGAAGTAATAAATATTTTGGGATCCCCGTTATTCCCAAAAATAAACGATCTAGGGTGCTCTAAAAATTTATCTACCACACTGATGGCTTCAATATTTTCACTCATTCCTTTTACACCAGGAATCAAGCAACAAATACCACGGACAATTAATTGGATTTTAACCCCTGCATTACTAGCTTCATATAATTTGTCAACCATTTTATACGAAGTAAAGCTATTCATCTTTATTTTAATGTACGCTTCCTTTCCCGCCTTTGCATTGGCAATTTCTATGTCAATCAGTTTTTTAAATACATTTTTCGTATAATGTGGAGAAACTATTAAATGTTTGTATTTATTAATCTTGTAGGTAGTCTCAAAGAAATCGAACACCTTATTCAACTCTTTTAAAATATCCTCGTTAGCGGTAAACAAGGTATAATCTGTATAGATACGCGCAGTAGCTTCGTTAAAATTACCTGTACTAATAAAACCATATCGTTTTATAATATCATTCTCCTCACGCTCTATTAAACAAATTTTACTGTGTACTTTTAATCCCGGAACTCCAAATATTAATTTAACACCTTCGGCTTGTAATTGCTCTGCATACTCAATATTGGCCTGTTCATCAAAACGTGCCTGAAGTTCTATTTGAACCGTAACTTGTTTTCCATTTTTAACAGCATTAATTAATGATGCCGCTACCTGAGAATTATTTGCAAGGCGATACACGGTAATCTTTATGGTTTTCACTTTTGGATCTAAAGCAGCCTCCCGCAAAAACTTAATGATATATGAAAATGTATGATACGGAGTGTATTGCAAAAAGTCTTTCGTTGCAATAGGTTCAAACAAACTACCTTCCATACTTAAACCTTTAACAGGTAACGGTGTAATTTTATCATAGAGGAGATCTTGCCTTCCCAAACTAGGGAAACCCATATAATCTCTACGGTTGTGATACCTTCCACCCGGAATAACACTATCTGTATCCTCAATATTCATTTTCTCTTTTAGAAAATTAAGGGTGTCTTTTGCGATACTCTTATCGTACACAAAACGAACGGGGTCACTCGTTTTCCGATGCTCTACACTGCTCGATATTTTTTCAATAAAACTCTTACTTAAGTCGTTATCCATGTCTAACTCTGCATCACGAGTTATTTTTATCATATGAGCAGAAATAGACTTGTATTCAAACATGTTGAAAATACTCCCTAAACAATAGCGAATAAGGTCATCTAAGATTATAATATAATCTTTACCATCTTCTTTTGGCAATACAACAAAACGATCTATTCCCTTAGGAATCTCTATTAAAGCATACCTATTCTCAGAGTTCTTAAGATCTGTTTCTGGTTTTAACACCATTTTTATAGCCAAATATGCTGCAGTATCCTTCAATACTGGAAACTCCCTTAAATCATTTAAAATGATGGTCATTAAAACAGGACTCACCTGATTGGCAAAATATGTTTTTATAAATTCAGCCTGCTTAGGAGTTATTTCTTTCTCATTTATAATGTAAATGTCTTTAGATTCAAGTTCTTTTTCAATTTCACCAAGAATCTTTAAACTTTCTGTTTGCTGTTTGATTACAATGTTTGTTATCTGCTCTAGCAAATCTTTAGCAATCTCACCACCCAAAACACTTTTACCTGTTTTACCAGCCTCCACAATACGCTTTACCGTAGCATAACGAACCTTAAAAAATTCATCTAAGTTGTTAGAAAAAATACCTAAAAAGCGCAACCTTTCAATTAAAGGCACCTTCTTATCCGCAGTTTCTTGCAACACACGTTTATTAAATTGCAACCAGCTAATTTCGCGATTAATATATTGATTCTTACTTTTTATCATTTTCTAAGATATTTTGGCACTAAAGTTCTTTCTGTTTTTCCTTTTGCAATAGTTTTCCAATGTTCTACATCAAAACTAAGCTGAACAAAACCAGCTGTGGGTACATTATCAATAAACTGACTCCCTAATGAATTTGCAATTTCGGTAAAGGCGTGATTATGACCAAAAATAAAAACACTATTGAGGTCATTATTTAATTCTTTTATAAATTCAAGTACGGATTCTCCTGAAAAATCATACAAATCATTCGAAATCTGAAATTTATGTAAAGAAAAATCTAATTCCTTTAGAACTATCATAGCTGTATGTAAAGCCCTATTTGCTGGACTAGAAAATGCAGCATCTATAGGTAACTGCCATTCACTAAGTGTTTCGCCCACGGCATGGGCATCTTTGATACCACGTTCTTTTAACGGCCTGTCTCTATCCGAAACAGCATATTCCCAAGTAGATTTGCCGTGACGCATTAAATAAATAGTCTTCAATAGTTTTATTTTAGTTTGATTAGGTATTCTAATTACGGGGCTAGCCTATCTATTTTCCAATCGATATTCTCTAAGGAAAATCTGATACGGTCATGCAATCTATTAGGTCTCCCTTGCCAGAACTCCATAGAGATCGGCTTCACGATGTATCCGCCCCAATTCTTAGGACGCAAAATTTCTTTAGTTTCGTATTCTTTTTCTAGTTCTTTAAGCTTCCCTTCCAATACCTCTCTAGAAGCAATTACTGCACTCTGTTCTGAAACTATAGCACCAAGCTTGCTACCATCAGGACGCGATTCAAAATACCCATCAGATAAATTTTCAGGAATTTTCTCTGCCACACCTTTGATAATAATTTGACGTTCCATAAAAGGCCAGAAAAAAGAAACACAGACTTTAGAATTGTTTGCTATAGCTTTTCCTTTTTCACTATCATAATTAGTATAAAATATAAACCCTTCGTGCGTATATTTTTTTAGCAATACAACTCTACTCTTAGGGAAACCATCTAAACCAATAGTAGAAACTGTCATCGCATTTGGTTCTTCTACCCCATCAGATGCTTCTGTCTCATAGAACCATTTTTGAAATAGTTCCATGGGATTGTCCGAAATACGCTCTTCCGTGAGCTCGCTTTTTTCGTATGTTTTTCTGTAGCCTCCTAAATCTTTTTGCATCTGATTTTCCCTAATATGTACACTTACAAAGTTCTGAAAAAGATACTAAAAGATGAAGATTACTGAGTTTAATTATTCAAAAATATTCTATACCTTAAAAGTTAAAAACCTTACCATCATCTGCAAGAGAAACAGCTTCGAAAATCTCAGAAGCTTCCTCTTGAAATAAGTCTATGGATTTGTAGCGGGTAGAATAATGCCCGAGTATCAATTGCCCAACATTTGCTTGCTTAGCAATAGAAGCAGCCTCTTTAGCAGTTGAATGCTTTGTTTTGGGCGCAAGTTCTGCCTGTGTTTCCAAAAAAGTAGCTTCATGATACAGTACATCTACATTTTTAATCAAAGGGACAATATCTGGCTTGTACGCCGTATCACTACAAAAAGCATAACTTTTGGGCTTGGGCGGATCGAAAGTTAACTCGTCATTAGGTATCACCCTACCATCATCTAAAGTGATGTCACGGCCATTTTTAATATTTTGAAAATAACAGGTTTCAATTTGGTACCGTTGTGCTGCTTCTACATCTAAAGTTCTAGCGGCTAATTTTTCCTCAAATAAAAATCCGTTAGTATATACCCGATGACTTAGCGGAATAGTCTTAACCGTTACTTTATCATCCTCATAGATTAATTCAGATTCCTTTGAAGTTAGTTCATGAAAAATAAGTTTATAATTAGTCCATGAATTTCCTAATCTCAGCAACAGATTTATAGCTTCTTCAATTCCCTTAGGTCCATAAATATGCATTTCTGAATCCCTACCCAGCAATCTAAATGTGGAAACCAAACCAGGTAAACCAAAAAAATGATCTCCATGAAGGTGCGAGATGAAAATATGATTAATTTTTGAGAATCTAATTTTATGCTTTCTTAGCTGTACTTGTGTGCCCTCTCCACAATCTATTAGAAACATGTGGTTTTTTATTTCAAGAACCTGAGACGTAGGGTTCGTCATTGTTCTAGGAGTAGCTGCATAACAACCCAGTATTGTTAATTTCATAAAAAAATATCTTGTTTTACGGCATAAACTTTTCTACGTCTTCTGCCGTAAATTTATGTTCAAATGTAAAAGCATAGGGAATTTCTCTATGCTTTTGAAGACAAACTAAGTGCTTCTTAGCCTCTTCTACTGTTGGTAGATGATTTTCTTAGAAAAGCCAGAACTAGCTTCGGTCAAAGTATTAATGTGATCTAAAATAGTTACGTAATCTTCCATAATAGGACTATCGATTTCCGCAACCATCTTAGCTATATTTACCTGAACGAGGTAGCTCATATGCCTAAATCTCTTTCGATCTCTTCCATTTCAATAATATCTTTCGCCTCTTGAATACTAGGTGCTACCGAAATATGATCAGGAACATCTTCATAAGAAACCGCATCTGTAACTAAAACAAATGATTTATTTGCTTTCTTATGTGTATTAGAAATATCTAAAAATTCTAAAATATCATTCTTGGTAATTTTAGAGAATGAGAAAAGATTAATGATAATATGATCATTTTTTATTTTCTCATAGCCTTTAGAAAGGTTCTCTAAAAATATGTTTAAAGTTGCATTTTCTTGATAAACAATTGTTGTATTTTCATCTTTGTCAAAAATCATAACTATCTATTTTATTTTTGAAGCTAATAAATAAATCACTGCCATACGGATAGCCACTCCATTTTCTACTTGATTTAGAATAATAGATTGCTCAGAATCTGCCACATCACTAGTAATTTCCACTCCACGATTTATGGGACCAGGGTGCATAATTACAATTTCCTTATCTAAACTTTGAAGTAATTTCTTATTTACACCGTACTGTTGTGTGTATTCTCTTGTGGTAGGAAAATAGCTAATATCTAATCGTTCATTCTGTATTCGCAGCATGTTCGCAACGTCACACCACTCTAAAGCCTTTTTTAAATTTGTTTCTACGCCTACCCCTAAAGATTCTATATGCTTAGGGAGTAATGTCTTAGGACCACAGACTTTTACATTTGCACCTTGTAATTTTAAGGCAAAAATATTGGACAATGCTACTCTTGAATGCAAAATATCACCAACAATCACCACGTTCTTACCGGCTACATCTCCCAACTTCTCTCGTATAGAATAGGAATCTAATAATGCTTGAGTTGGATGCTCATGCGCACCATCTCCCGCATTTACGATAGATGCTTTCACATGCTTAGATAAGAATATACCAGCTCCAGGATTAGGATGACGCATGACCACCATATCTACTTTCATAGCCAAGATATTATTTACAGTATCTATTAAAGTCTCCCCTTTTTTAACAGAAGATTGACCCGCAGAAAAGTTAATAACATCTGCAGATAAACGTTTTTCTGCTAGCTCAAAGGAAAGTTTTGTTCGGGTACTATTTTCAAAAAAAACATTAGCAATGGTAATATCACGTAAAGAAGGTACTTTTTTAATAGATCTATTAATCACTTCTTTAAAATGATCGGCAGTTTCAAAAATAAGCTGAATATCTTGTTCTTTAAGATATTTAATTCCTAATAAGTGATTTACACTCAACTCGCTCATATGCTTATTTTTGCTATTCTATATTAAACTTTATGTCGTAGTATTGATTAAATAGACCGCATCTTCGCCTTCATTCTCTTTCCACTTAACCTTTACTTTCTCATTATTTATAGCATCTACTTGTCTGCCTCTATAATTGGGTTGTATAGGCAAATGACGGCTAAACCTTCGATCAATTAGTGCTAACAGCTCTACATCTAAAGGTCTACCAAAAGACTGCAAGGCAGTTAAAGCGGCATTTATACTTCTTCCTGTATACAATACATCATCAATAAGCACTACATTTTTATCTTCTATAAGAAAATTAATTTTAGTTTTATTCGCTTCTAAAGTTTTGTCTCCTCTACGGAAATCATCCCGATAAAAAGTAATATCTAAAAATCCTAAATTTATATTTTTAACGCCATAATCATTTTGAAGAATATTGGTAAGTCGCTGTGCTAGGAATATGCCTCGAGGCTGAATACCTATAAGCACCGTATTCTCAAAATCTAAATGATTTTCTAAAAGCTGACAAGCCAAGCGATGCAGGATAATATTTATCTCTTTCGAAGAAAGCAATACTTTTTGACTCATGCTAAAAATTATGTGATTACAAAAGTATCAAATTATCTTTTAAAATTTGAATCAAAGTAGATAATCATTTTACGCAAATTTGAGAATTCAGCATAAAAAAAGCCCGAACGAATGTCCGGGCTCTTTTAAACCTACTAGTGCAGGTTAAGACTGTAATGAAAAAGACTATTTAGTCTTACCTTCCATTTTATCTTTTAACGCTTGTAACGCTTCGTTAGCATCTCCTAAAGTAGGTTTTGCTTCATCAGCTTGAGCAGCAGCTTTCTTAACAGCAGCTTTTACATTACGTTGTTCTTCAGCTTTGAATATAGCAGTATGACTTGCTACAACTCTCTTGAATTCTTTATTGAACTCAATGATTTTGAATTCAGCAGAATCACCTTTACCTAATTTAGAACCATCTTCTTTTTCTAAATGACGTGTTGGTACGAATGCTTGAATATCCTCGTTGAAATCAATAGTTGCTCCTTTATCAACAACTTCACCGATAGTACCAGTATGTGTTGTATCTAAAGCAAATTCAGTTTCATATTTATCCCAAGGATTATCAGTAGTTTGTTTGTGACCTAAAGATAATTTACGTCCTTCAACATCTAACTCTAATACTTCAACTTCTAATTTATCACCTACAGTTACAAATTCTGATGGGTGCTTAATTTTCTTAGTCCAAGATAAATCAGAGATATAGATTAAACCATCAATACCTTCTTCTAGCTCTACGAATACACCAAAGTTTGTAAAGTTTCTTACAATTCCAGTATGTTTAGAAGCTACAGGATATTTAGTTGTAATATCAGTCCATGGGTCTGGCGTCATTTGCTTGATACCAAGAGACATCTTACGATCATCACGATCCATAGTTAATACTACAGCTTCAACCTCATCACCAACTTTTACGAAATCTTGAGCAGAACGTAAGTGAGTTGACCATGACATTTCAGAAACGTGAATTAATCCTTCAACACCTTCAGCAACTTCGATAAATGCACCGTAATCAGCAATAACGACTACTTTACCTTTAACTTTGTCACCAATCTTAATTTCATCAGATAAAGCTTCCCAAGGATGCTTCTCTAATTGCTTAAGACCTAATTGGATTCTTGATTTGTTATCATCAAAATCAAGGATTACAACATTTAATTTCTGATCTAACTCAACAACCTCATTCGGGTGGTTAATTCTAGACCAAGAAAGGTCAGTAATGTGAACTAAACCATCAACACCACCTAAATCAATAAACACACCATAAGAAGTAATGTTTTTAACAACACCTTCTAATACTTGTCCTTTTTCTAGTTGACCAATGATCTCTTTTTTCTGTTCTTCGATATCAGCTTCAATAAGTGCTTTATGAGAAACAACAACGTTTTTAAACTCGTGGTTGATTTTCACTACTTTGAATTCCATAGTTTTACCTACGTACTGATCGTAATCTCTAATTGGCTTCACATCAATTTGAGAACCTGGTAAGAATGCTTCGATTCCGAAAACATCTACAATCATACCACCTTTAGTTCTACACTTAACAAAACCATTAACGATTTCTTCTTTATCGTGAGCAGCATTAACTCTATCCCAAGCCATGATAGTTCTGGCTTTTCTGTGAGATAATACTAATTGACCACTTTTGTCTTCACGAATGTCAATAAGAACCTCAACTTTATCACCAACTTTTAAATCTGGATTGTAACGAAATTCATTCAGTGAAATTACACCTTCTGATTTTGCGTTAATGTCAATAATAGCTTCACGATCTGTAAGATAAACTACAGTACCCTGAACTACTTCTTCATCCATTGTATCTACAAAGTTTTCAGCAACTAGTTGCTCAAACTCTTGAAGTTTGGCATCATCAACTTGCTCAATACCTTGCTCGTACTTTGTCCAGTTAAAATTTTCTAAAAATTCTTGAGGGTCTTGTACAGGTGCCTGTACTTTTGCTTCAACAGCTTCTGCTGCTTCCGCTTGTTTTTTGTCTTCAGCCATTTGCTGATTAATAATTTGTATTCTGCAGTACTTAATAAGAGTTAAAACTTATACTACAAAAGTATTATACATTGTTTTGTTTAAACGTCCCTTTCTTCTCTTAATATTACTAGTTTAAAAAAGGTGTGCAAAACTAAGCATTTTTTTAAAAATACACAAGCTAATCTACTGACATAAAATTCAATACCACAAAGCCTTATTTTTAGGACACTTTTTTTAATCGTATTTATACTATTTTTCGTATATTTAAGTTATTAAATTAACTATTAAAATAAATAAACATGAGCGTAAAAGCTAAATACCAAGGCGTTTTAAATCTTGGAGAAGAATTAGGAATTAAAAATGGTGACGTATCTGAAGAAGGTGGCGTTTTAAAAATAAAAGGTGAAGCAAACACCCCTTATGAGAAAAACCTTATTTGGGATAAGATAAAGGAAGTAGGTGGCGAAAATGCTTCTGACGTAAAAGCTAACATTTCTGTTGCTGACGAATCTGTGTACCACAGACATACTGTAAAAGGTGGAGAATCTTTAAGTAAGATTGCGAAGCAATATTATGGTGACCCAATGAAGTACACTAAAATATTTGAAGCAAACACTGGCGTTTTAAAAAGTCCAGATGTCATTCATCCAGATCAAGTATTGGTTATTCCTAACCCATAATACAGGAACATATTTCAAATTTAAAAGGCGCTCATCGAGCGCCTTTTTTTGTTTTAAGACTTAAAAAATAATTAATTAACCATTTTTCATGTTTCTAAATGTGATGTAATGATCACGGAGCACTAACATTAACCATTTGTTATAAAATGTAAACCATACCATTTCTGGTCTTTTCTCTAAAAAGGTTTTCTTTGAGGAAAAACCACTTATGAATATTAAAAGACTACCGCTACTCTTATTACTTTTATTCAGCCATTCATTAATTGTCGCTCAAACTTTATACGTTGCTACAGATGGCAATGACACTAATGATGGATCAATAGATAATCCGTATAAAACTTTTAGCAAAGCCATAACTGAAATGTCTGCCGGCGCTGTCTGCATTATCAGAGGAGGTATTTATGAAGAAGAGCTTGCTATTAACAAGAGTGGTACAGCTGGCAGCTATTTAACTTTCAAGGCTGCCGAGGGCGAAAATGTACAGATAAAAGCTACCTCCTATATTAATGGTTGGCAACCACATAGTGGATCTATATTTAAAACTACCGTTGACATTCCTATCGAAAGTAGATTTCGGGCAATATACCATAATGACGAATATATGGATTTAGCGCGCTGGCCGAACAATACCGATAACAATCGATGGACCGTAAATAGCACCCCTGTAATAGATGGTGATGGGACGCATTTTACAGTAGACAACCTACCCAATATAGATTGGACAGGCGGCTTAGTATACTATTTAGGAGCACATTCCGGAACTAGCTGGACAAGGTCAATTACTTCAAATACGACCGCAATTATAAATTACACCAGTGTAGACATCACAAAATGGCCTTTTAACCCACATAACCCAACGGTTTGGCGCGACAACCCAGGAAACAATCGCGGTCAGTTATATTTATTTAATAAACTTGAAGCTTTAGATTATGCACGAGAGTGGTATTATGAAGAAACGTCAAAAACATTATATTTTCAAACTGCCGATGGATCTATACCAGAAGATAATACAGTAGCGTATGCAAGGAATAAATATACCGCTCAACTATATGGAAATTATATTAAGCTCGAAGGATTAAATTTTTTCGGAGGAAGCCTAAAAATACACAACAATGCTGATAACAACCAAATCATTAATTGTCAAATTATTCACGGCAACGAAGGGCATGATTCCTTAACAAACACATCTGCCCAAACAGGTGAAGCTGCTGTAGAAGTACTTGGAGATAATACAATTATTTCTGGCTGTATTATAGATCATAGCGCTGTAAGCGGAATACTGATAGCAGGATGGGCTGCCTCTAATGGCACTATTGAAAAAAACACAATAAGTAACATCGATTATATAGGTATTCATGCCTCACCGATTAGAACAAGTGCAGCGAATATGAAAATACTAAAAAACACTATTTTCAATACCGGAAGAGACGGCATGTATGTTAATGGTCTTAATTCTGAGGTTGCCTATAACGATGTCTCTGCTTCACAAAAAATTAATAGTGATTCTGGTATTTTTTACACTGTTGGTAATGCAGATTTAAAAAACATTGAAATTCACCACAACTGGTTTCATGATGCTACAGCACCCGCTTACTCTCACCCTACAGGAAGTCCTGGCAAAGCAGCAGGTATATATCTAGACAACAACAGCAAAGGATACACTGTACATCATAATGTCGTATGGAATATTTCATGGAGCGGTTATCAAGTTAATTGGAACAATACCAATTTAGATTTTTACCATAATACCATTTGGAACGCTGAACGCGCGATGGATTCTTGGGTTAATGGGTATACTCAAGAAAATAATAAAATTTACAATAACTATTCTAACAAAGGAGATTGGTTCAGTGAAACTGCTGTTGATTTTGACATACAAGATAATCTAATAAGTGCTGTTTCTCCATTTGAAGATGTCAATGTTGGTAATTTTATGCCAAAGATAGGAAGTGCCGTCATCGACAATGCGCAACTAATTTCAGATTTCACAAAACCTTACAGCGGTGCTGCCCCAGACATAGGTGCATATGAATTAGGAGGCACAAGGTGGACAGCTGGAATAAGCGCAATTGAAGACACTGGAGAAGGTATTCCAAGGTCTGTTTTAGAAACACAATTCCTAATTTCTACTTCGTCAGAAACTTGTCCCAATCAAAACAATGGAAAACTACAAATACTGGCCGATTTTTCTGAAAATTACCTCTTAAATTTTAATGGGAATGATACTACATTCTCAGAAGAAACACTCTTAGAAAACCTCAAACCTGGCGCTTACGAATTTTGCATTTCTATAATCGGACATACAGAAAGCCAATGCTTTGGAATTGAAATAAAAGAAGCTAATGAAATAGCTGGAAAATCGGTAGTTTCTCTAAACAAATTATCACTACAAATTGAAAAAGGAACTGCTCCCTTCCATATCATCGTAAACGAAAAGTTACTTTTTCAAACCAATAAAAATTCATTTGATGTAGATATTGTCCATGGGGATATCGTAAAAGTAACAACAAGCACTCCATGTGAGGGAACACTAACCAAATCAATTGAAATATTAGAAGATATAGTCGCCTACCCAAATCCAACGAGCGGAATTTTCCAAATTTCAGTACCGAGTGATGAACACCAGATTGTTGTTGATTTATACCACACAAATTCTCAGTTAGTATCCTCTAAAACATATACAGTGACTAATGGAAAAATAAATTTGAACTTAGTAGGTATGCCCGCTGGGACCTACATTGTTAAAATTAACGGTAAAAAACCTAGTGCCATTCAAATACTAAAAAACTAAAAGCATGAAAACTATTAAATATATTATACTCATAGCAATCATTTCTGTTTCATGTTCAAAAAGTGGAAGTAGTTCTGAAGAAGTTCCTGAACAAAATTCAGCGCCATCTAAAGTAGAATCTTTAATCTACCCCACAAATAACTTGCTATGTAGCACTAATGTTCTAGACTTTGAGTGGAATACAGCTACTGATCCTGACGGAGACAGCGTATCCTACATACTGGAAATATCAAAAACAAATAATTTTACGAATAGCACTCAAACCTTTGAAGTTGATAATACCGTAAAATCTATAACTTTAGATAAAGAAACTGCTTATTACTGGCACGTTAAAGCAGTTGATAGCAAAAATCTAAGCAGCGAATATTCTTCAACCTTTCAATTTTATACTGAAGGGATTGCCGAGACCAATCACATTCCTTTTTCTCCTCAATTGCTTGCTCCAGAACGTAATACTACAATTACTGGCAATACTACAAAACTAGGATGGCTCTGTACAGACGTAGACAATGATCAACTTCTATATGATGTTTATTTAGATACCAATAACCCTCCAATGCTTAAAATAGGCGAGAATATAAATGTTCAACATTTAGAAATTGCGTTAAACCCAATGAACACTTATTATTGGAAAATAATTGCAAAAGACAGTAATGGAGGACAATCTATAGGTCAAATTTGGAGTTTTGACAGTAATTGAAAAACAAAATAAAAAGCGAGATTATCTCTTTATTGAGATAACCTCGCTTTTTATCAATCGATAGTTAAATTGCAAATAATATCATTAATTACATTTTATTTATCACCCTTTGAGCATAACCTAAAATACGTTCAAATTGTTCCTCTAGCCCCATATCACTATTATCAAACTCAATAGCATCGTCTGCTAATTTTAATGGCGAGAATTCTCTATGAGAATCTATATAATCTCTTTGTTCTACATTTTTAAGTACTTCTTCAAAAGTAACATCATCACCTTTGTCTAGCAACTCTTTATACCGTCTAGTGGCTCTCTTCTCCGCAGATGCCGTCATAAACAATTTTAATTCTGCTCCAGGAAAAACCACGGTTCCTATATCACGACCATCCATGACAATACCTTTCTCCTGCCCCATTTTCTTTTGCATCTCTACTAATTTGTAGCGTACTTCTTCAATGGTAGCAATTTGGCTTACATTTCTAGAAACTTCAAGCGTCCTAATTTCTTTTTCTACATTTTCATTATTCAAATACATCTCTGCAAAGCCTACTGTTTCATTGTAAACAAATTTTAGATTTATTTTAGGCAGCAGTTTTACTAACGCCCCAATATTACTACTCTCCGTACCAATAAACTCATTGCGCATAGCAAATAAGGTCACTGCTCTATACATAGCTCCAGTATCTACATAGATGTACCCTAGAGCCTTCGCCAATTGCTTGGCTATCGTACTTTTTCCTGTAGATGAAAATCCATCTATTGCTATTGTAATTTTTCGCATGGAATAAAATTAAAAAGAAATGTTTAGTTCTCTCTTTATGTTAGGAAATATTTTAGAAAAAAAAGGATGGTCATTAAATTAACAACCATCCTTTTAGAAAATCAGTTATAAAAAAATGCTCTTATAGCTTTTTAGCGTTTTTCACTTTTTGGTTAGTAATTGCCAATGCAACCACTTCATGCATTTCTGTTACATAATGAAATGTCAAACCCTTTAAATACTCTTCTTTAATCTCAAGAATATCTTTTCTATTCTCTTCACACAAAATTAGCTCTTTGATACGTGCTCGTTTTGCTGCTAAGATTTTTTCTTTGATCCCACCTACCGGCAATACTTTACCTCTTAATGTAATTTCACCAGTCATCGCCAAACTTTTCTTCACTTTACGTTGCGTAAACAAAGAAACTAGAGACGTTAGCATTGTAATACCCGCACTCGGACCATCTTTAGGCGTTGCTCCTTCTGGCACGTGAATATGCACATTGTATTTTTCAAAAACATCTGCCTCAATACCAAATAAATCACAATTAGATTTAATATACTCCATGGCAATAGTAGCCGATTCTTTCATCACCTTACCAAGGTTACCGGTGATGGTTAAATTACCTTTTCCTTTTGTCAAGATAGATTCTATAAATAAAATATCTCCCCCAACACTGGTCCAGGCCAATCCTGTAACTACTCCAGCTACATCATTATTCTCATATTTATCACGCTCCATACGTGCTGGACCCAAAATAGTAACAATATCGTCATTTGTAAGCTTAAGATTGTGCTCTAATTCCATCGCTATATTTTTGGCCGTATTACGCACCACCTTAGCAACTTGTTTTTCTAAACCACGCACACCCGATTCTCTCGTATATCCTTCCACAATTTTTTCTAATTGTGGCTTCCCTACTTTCAGATTTTTATCTGAAAGACCATGTTCTTTGAGCTGCTTTGGCAATAAATGCCTTTTAGCAATCTCTACTTTTTCCTCAATTGTATAACCACTTACAGGAATCATTTCCATACGGTCACGCAATGCTGGCTGAATATTTCCAATATTATTAGCCGTCGCCACGAACATAACTTTAGAAAGGTCATAACCCATTTCCAAGAAATTATCATGGAACTCGCTATTTTGTTCTGGATCTAAAACTTCTAACATAGCAGAAGAAGGATCTCCTTGATGGCTATTAGATAACTTATCTATTTCATCTAAAATAAAAACAGGATTAGATTTTCCTGCCTTTTTCAAGCTTTGAATAATACGACCTGGCATGGCCCCTATGTATGTTTTTCTATGTCCGCGAATTTCAGCTTCATCTCTCAACCCTCCTAAAGATACCCGCACATATTCTCTTCCTAAAGCTTCTGCTATAGATTTTCCTAAAGAAGTTTTACCAACTCCCGGAGGCCCATAAAAACATAAAATTGGAGATTTCATATCATTACGTAGCTTTAGCACAGCCAAATATTCTATGATTCTTCTTTTTACATCTTCTAAACCGTAATGATCTCTATCTAGAATTTTCTGAGCTCTAGCTAAATCAAACTTATCTTTAGAAAATTCATTCCAAGGTAAGTCTATAAACAGCTCTAAATAATTGCGTTGGATGCTGTATTCTGCCACTTGAGGGTTCATACGTTGCATTTTAGCAAGCTCTTTCATGAAATGGTCATTAATTTTCTTGCCCCATTTCTTCTTTTTAGCTTTTTTACGCATTTCCTCAATCTCTTCTTCATAAGACCCACCACCCAATTCTTCTTGAATGGTTTTCATCTGTTGATGTAAGAAATATTCTCGTTGTTGCTGATCTAGGTCCGTCCGAACTTTAGACTGAATGTCATTTTTAAGCTCTAATTTCTGAAGTTCAACATTCATATACTTTAGCATTGCTAAAGCACGCTCTTGTAAACTAGGAATCTCTAAAAGTTCTTGCTTAATATCTACATCTACACTGAGATTAGAAGACACAAAGTTGATTAGAAAAGAATTGCTTTGAATGTTTTTTATCGCAAAAGAAGCATCACTAGGAATATTAGGATTATCCTTGATAATTTTTAAAGCTAATTCTTTCACAGATTCTATAATCGCTAAGAATTCTGGATTTACAGGATCAGGACGCTCTTCTTTAGCTTCACGAACTGTAGCCGTCATGTATGGCTTTTCCGTAAGTACTTCGGCTACTTCAAAACGTTTTTTACCCTGAATAATTACTGTAGTATTCCCGTCAGGCATTTGTAAAACTCGTAAAATTCTGGCGACAGTACCTAGCGTATTTATATCTTTTACGCCTGGGTTTTCTACATTCTCATCTTTCTGAGAAACAACCCCAATAACTTTACTACCATTATTAGCATCTTTTATTAAGGCGATAGAAGAATCTCTCCCTGCCGTAATAGGAATAACAACCCCCGGAAATAAAACCGTGTTACGCAAGGGTAATATTGGTAATGTTTCTGGTAGTTTTTCACTGTTCATCTCCTCTTCATCTTCTGGAGTTAAAAGAGGTATTAACTCAGAATCTTCATCGATACCTTGTAACGACATATTGTCAAAATTTGAAAATTTAGAATTTCCCATAGTTATATTTCGGTCATTCTGTCACCGTAGTGCAGAAATCTGTTTAGTATTTAATTTTTAACATAGGCTGAAAACCCTAATAACTAAAGGAGTTAGTAAGGATAGCAACTTTTTTTCAATTATAAAAAGCAATTCTTATGCCAACACATAAAAAATATTTTAAAAAAAGTGTAACATTACAGAAACAGAATCATCATTACTGCAAAACAACCATTTTTTGAGCCACAAAAAAGAACATATTGATACATTGTTGCAAATGTGTTTAAACGGAAAACAAAGTGCGCAACTAGAAGTTTACAATAGGTATTACAAAGCAATGTTTAACACTGCGGTAAGGATTGTAAAAGATAGTGCCATTGCAGAAGACGTCATGCAAGAGTCGTTTTTAAGCGCATTTACCAAACTAGATTCCTTTAAAGGAGAGGTAGCGTTTGGAGCCTGGTTAAAGCGCATTGTGATAAACAACAGTATCTACCAGTACAGAAAGCAACTAAAGAAAAATGAAGTTGCACTGGACGAAGTAATGTATAAGGTCGAGGATACTGACGGAATTGCCTCTGATTATGTGTTTACGGAACAAAAGGCTCAAAAAGTGATGGAAACCATGAAACAGTTAAAAGACAATTACAGAATTTCTTTGACCTTACATTTAATTGAAGGGTTTGATTATGAAGAAATAAGTGAGATTATGAATTTAAGTTATGCAAATTGTAGGACAACCATTTCTAGGGCGAAAGACAGTTTGCGAAAAAAATTAATGGCGATATAAGATGAAGAAGGATATGATAGACGAATTATTTGACCAGCACGACGGTCGTTGGGACACAGAAGAGCCAAGCAAAGGGCACGAACTTCGGTTTTTAGAAAAACTGAATAACGCTAACGGCGTAAAGAGCTTCCCTAAGAAAAAGAAAACACCTTATAAATTTCTTTTCATCGCAGCTAGTTTACTGCTCGTTTTTGGACTAGGCTTTTTGTTTCTAAATGAAAGTAATTCTATTAATGATCAAGTGGTAGAAATATCCCCAGAAATATCAAACACAGAATTTTATTTTGCGAATGTTATCGCTCAAGAAGTAAAGAAATTACAAAGTGAAAATTCTCCAGAAACAAAAAAAATAGTGGATGATACTATGACTCAACTATCTAAGCTAGAAAAGAATTACAAAGGATTAGAAACAGATTTAATCAATGGCGGTAACAGTAAATTAATACTAAGCGCAATGATTACCAATTTTCAAACAAGAATAGACTTGCTTGAAGATGTTTTACAACAAATTGAAGAAATAAAAAATATCAAAAAATCAGAACATGAGAATACAATTATATAAATACGCATTGCTTTTAGCAGCCATCTTGCCCTTCAATGTAATGGCAACAGATGGTCTAAAAGGAAAACACACGAAAGAAAAAACGGTTAAAAAAGAGTTTGCTGTAAATTCTGATGCGCTTTTAAAAGTGTCTAACAGTTATGGGAACTTAAATATTACGTCGTGGAATGAAAACCGAATAGTTATTGAAGTTCATATTACTGTAAATGGAAATAATGAAGAAAAGGTTTCCGATAAGTTAAATGGAATAACTATAGCTATTGATGGCACAACAAGCATTGTTTCTGCCAAAACTTTATTCAACGAAAATAAGAGCAGTTGGAACTGGGGTTGGGGAAATAACAGCAATGTAAATATGCAAATAGATTACAACATTAAAGTTCCTATCAAAAACAGTGTTCATTTAAACAATGACTATGGAAGTATTACCCTAGACCGAATAGATGGTCATGCAAAAATTTCTTGCGACTATGGCCGTCTAGAGATTGGTGAACTCCATGGCCGAAATAATGAGTTAAATTTTGATTACACTTCAAAATCTACCATCGGTTATATTAAAAGCGGAAAAATAAAGGCAGACTATTCTGGGTTTACAATTGATAAGGCTGAAGATTTAGACATCAATTCTGATTACACCAATGGTACAATTACTAAAATGCAAAATTTAATCTACCATAATAATTATGGTAAGATTGAAGTGAATGAGCTAAATAATGTAGACGGAAATGGCGATTATATTAATGTGAAATTAGGAACGGTACATGGCAATGTAGACATCACTTCTGATTACGGCGGAATTCAAATAGGGAATATGGCTGCAGATGCTAATAATCTAACCATTCGTTCTGATTATACGGGAGTAAAAATTGGATACCATCCTGACTATCATTTTAATTTTGAAATCAGTACAGAATATGCTGGAGTTAGTGGTAAGGACAATTTTGAAATTATCGTGAGCAAGGAAGAGTCTAGTGAGAAATTCTATCAAGGATATTACGGAAAGTCATCTAGCGCTAACAGAGTTTCCATAACGAGTGATTACGGCGGAGTATCCTTCAATAAAAACTAAAAAAATAATCAATCAAAAAAAAGAACAAAAATCATGAAAAATTTATTTATCGCAGCTTTAGCCCTAGTTACAGTTACTTCCTGTTCTGCACAATGGGGGAAAAAAATTAAAGGAAATGGCGTCATTAAAACTATAGAAAGAACCACAGGAGATTATGATGCTATTACCATCAGTGGTTTTTTTGATATTGAATTAGTAGATGGCAATGAAGGGCAAATACGTATTACCGGGGAGGAGAATCTTTTAGAATATATTATTACAGAAACAAAAGATGATCAGCTCGTTATAAAAATAGAAAATAACAAAAATATACAACCTTCTAAATGGAAGAATAGCATAAAGATAACAATCCCTGTTGAAGAAATTGAAGCACTTTCACTCTCAGGTTCTGGTGATGTTGTTAGTAAAAAAACACTAAAAACTTCTAAGTTTAAAGCAACTATGTCTGGCTCAGGAGATATTACACTACACCTTGAAGCCAACGCTATTTCGGCAACTATGTCTGGGTCTGGAGATATGAATTTGAGTGGTAGTACTAATGAATTTAAAGCGACTATTTCTGGTTCTGGAAATATAGAAGCCTATGAACTAGCTACTGATCATGTAGAGGCAACGGTTTCTGGCTCTGCAGATATACAAGTTGTCGCAAATAAGAGCATTAAAGCTAGGGTCTCTGGTTCTGGAGATATTAGTTATCGTGGTAATCCGAGCAAAATAAACACGAAGATATCAGGGTCTGGTAGTGTTTCTAAAAAGTAAAGATCAATCAAAAATCGAAAAGTCAAAAACCTCTTTTAATTAAGGGGCTTTTTATTTGGTACCCGATTGTAAATCTGTTTTCCATTTATTCCAATCATCTAAAAAGTAATTTAGAATAATAGGGCTGTCTAAAGTATTTATTTTTGTTTCTGCTATTTGAATGTCTTTAGGAAACTCAAATGCCATTTGAAATTGGTTTTCCGTTAAAAACTTTAAATTATCTGGCAAGGTTCTTTTTACATCTTGCTCATCAATAGGAATATCACTAGCAATGACAAAACCCCAATCTCCAAAAGAAGGTATGTATGTGTGATAGGGTTTTACATGCTTATAAACCTCAGTTAACGTATTATTAATACAACTAAAAACAGAATTAGAAAAGTAAATTTCCCCAGACTGCGTCACAAACAACCCATTCGTATTCAGCTTTTGTTTTGCTAGTAAAAAAAACTGCTTGCTATACAACCTTGCAATAGCTTCGTTCGTAGGGTCTGGCAAATCTGCAATGATTATATCATATTTTTTATCAATACGATGCAAAAAAGTAAAAGCATCTTCTGCAATAAGATGCACTCGTTTATTCTTTGCCGCCCCGTCATTTACCTTTACAAAATTAGGATCGGTCTTGGCCAAATGAAACATCGTACTATCTATATCTACCACATCTATAGCCGAAACAAGTTCATGCTTTAACACTTCTCTACTTGCTAAGTTCTCACCCCCACCCAAAATCAAGACTGTTTTGGGTTGCGCATGCAAACTTATAGGAACATGCACCAAAGGCTCATGATATCTGTACTCATCTGCCGAAGAGAACTGGATAACTCTATTTAAATACAATCGCAAGTCTTCTTGCTTTTTAGTTACTACAATTTTTTGGTAGGGCGTCTGCTCATTTAAAACTATCGGGTTTTTATAGATCGCATGATCCCATGCTTTTAAAAGTTGTCCGCCAAAAATAACCAAGACCAATAACACCGTTATAGAGAGCAGCCCTAAGAATAGTGTCTTTTTTGATTTTTCTAAAAAAACATGGTTTAGCGCTAAGCCTAACAGAATATTGAAAATACCAAATATCAAGGAGGAGTAGTACAAGCCAAGGAAAGGCAACAATAAAAAAGGAAAAAGCAAGGTAGCCAAAAGTCCCCCAATATAATCTAAAGACAATACATTCGATAGGTTATTCTTAAAATCAGATTCGTCAGAAACAAAAGTAAGCAGTGGCACTTCCATCCCCGTTAAAAGACCTATTAGAAAAATTATTGCCAAGCATATAATCTGAAGCGTTAAAGCGTCTACACTTACAAAAGAGTAGAAAAGTAAAGGCACTGAAATACCTCCTATCAACCCCAATAGAAATTCTATATGTACAAAAAACTTTAAAGGCATTTCTCTAAAGAATTTTGATAAAAAGGCCCCGATCCCCATTGAAAACAGATAAACACCAATAATTATAGAAAATTGTCTTACGCCATCTCCCAAAAAATAAGTTGCTGTTGTACTTACCAAAAGCTCATATATAATAGAACAAAGCCCTGCTATAAAGACAGCAAACGAAATAAGTATTCTTTTTCTCATAAAAATTAGTTATGTTTGAATATCGTTACATAATAGAAAACAATTTCAAAGATGAATAAAAAAATGATGACTGGATTAGCATTTTTAAGAAAAATGATGCTAGCCGCTGTTTTAAGTAGTTCGATATTGGTAATAAGCTGTGGTGACAGTGATGGAAGTCCTAAACTAAAGGATTCTGAAGAAAAAACCATTTACGAAACTACAAAGGGCACAGTCACAGAAGTTGAAGAAATTGAACCAGGTGATGATTATAAGATTATTGACGAACGAATTATTGATAAAAAAGAAAATTCTATAGCCATTGTTCACGGATTAAACGGACAGATAGACACCTTGTCTTTGGCTAAAATAGATAATGGATCTGAAGAAAATGGATACCGAAATAGATCTGGTTTACGCTCTATTTTATATTACTCATTAGCATCTTCTTTTTTCAATAGAAACTTATCTAATGTATCTCCAAATTCTGGCTACTATAAAGATGCCAGTGCCTATAATAAATCTACAGGATTAAAGAATGACTTAACTAATTCTGCAACCTCAAGAAAAGTTAGAGTACCAGGAACATCATCAAAAGGATACGGAAGTGGAAAATCGTTTAGATCGTTTGGAGGATAGTCGTTTTAAAGAAATAAAACGACTTAAAAAAAAAGATGTATCACACCATTTGCTGTGGTATTTAAAACAAGATTATTTTTCTGAAGAATTATTAGGACTCCATAATTTTGAAATAGAAAATTTCAAAAAACTTAGTGCTGGCGCGTATGCTTTGTATGAAAAAGCAACAGAAAAGATCCTACGAGAGAATCAGCTGGGACTTTTAGACATTCCTGATTTTTTTCATGATTGCATCAATCACAGTTGGAAAAACAGAACAAAACATCCTTTTCTATACGGTAGATTTGATATCAACGGGGGTATCAAACAGCGAGATTCTAGTGTCATAGAATTTAACGCAGATACCTGTAGTACCCTACCTGAAACTATACATTGGCAATCGTTACAAAACAAAGAATTGAAAGGCAATAACACTATGCAATTCAATAATTTAGCTGCGGATATTGCCCTAACTTTGAAACACTTAAAAACTACAATAGACCATCCTAATCCTTTTATTTTAGGCTCTTCCTTTGGATACGAAGAAGATGTCCTTAATGTAAACTCTATATTAGACATTGCTCATGAAGAAGGGTATAAAACATTCTACACCAATTTAGAAGAGGTTACTTTTTCTCAAGAAAATGGCATACTTTATGAAATTAATGGCGAATATCAAATTGTAGATGTTTGGTTTAAAATGATTCCATGGGATTGGATGTTTAATGAAGAACCACAACTAGCAAAAGACCTTTCGGGTATTATCCAAAAAGATTTATGTACTGTTTTGAATCCACCTTATACCGCCATATGGCAGAATAAGAAGTTCATGGCTTATATTACAAAGCATTTTCCAAATCATTATATCGCCCAAACTCTTACGAAAACACCCTACTATAATGACTATGTTACAAAACCTGTTTACGGAAGATTAGGTGAAAATATTGAGATAAAAGGAACTCTAAACACGAAGTCTAAAGGCGATTATGAAAATCAAGATGTCGTGTATCAAAAATATTATCCTTTAGAAAGAGATTTAGAAAACTATTATTACCAAGCAGGCGTGTTTTTTACAAACCAACCTTCTGCCTTAAATTTACGCTCAGAAGAAAACGCTATAATTTCTGATGATTGTGAATTTATGTCGCACTATATTATTTAGCTGGAAGATTAACCTTCTGAGCTAGTTTTAGTTCTCCCCTATTTAATTCATTTAATGTGATCTGATCTGATTCAAAAAGTTCTTTTAGCAAGCTTGTGACAACATCTGCATCAAAAGCTTTACAAGAGAAGACATCTACGGCAGCATAATTATGTTCTGGCCACGTATGTATACTTATATGACTTTCTGCTAATAAAATGAAACCCGTAACCCCTACAGGTTCAAATTGTTTAAAAGCCTCGTTAAGCTCTTCTAAATCTAATGTAGCGGTAATTTTATGAAGAGATTTTTTGATATAAGGAACAAAAGAAAGTTTTTCTGTGTTGCAATTATATACATCCCAAGTAGCGTGAATCCCTATGAACAAAATTTAAAGGTTTAAGATTAAATTATTCGGAATCGCGTGCGTTATTGATTTCTGCTATAAATTCTTGTGGTGAAAATAATTTTTGTAGTACGGTATAATTATCTCCTTCTTCCATCTCAATCATTTCTGGCAAAGCCTCTCTTGGCCCGTAATCCCATGTTACAGGATTAATTAAGCCTGTAATTAAACCATAATTACCTTCTAGTTCAAGACCCAAAAACTCAACAGTCTTTTGTGCATTGGTTAATTCATACATGCTATAGGTGCTGTTATCTCCATAATACTCCCCTGACATTAAGTACTCGGTTAATGTTGGATTCACCATGTAAACATCTGCCGTAAAATTAAAATCTACGATACTATCATTTTCTAAAGTAATCGTATGTTGTCCTTTTCCCATTTCTACCCAAACCACTTGTTCGGCAGGAATTTCTACTTCCAAAGAATCTACTTTTAAAAGTACTGGACTTGAAGTTGGATTGTCAATCGCTAAATCTACACTATTACTGCTACAAGAAACAAGCACAATGGCTACACTTAGAATAGTAAAAATAACTTTCATAATTGGCGGGTATTGGTTCAAGGAAAAATTAACAAAATATACTGATATTGCTAATATACTTAATTGTATATAAAATATTTACTAAAAGACAATTTTATATCATTTTTTCTCCACTCTAAACAATAAAACGATACCTGCTAAGAAAAATACGAACAAAAATAGTATGGCATATCGCATGCTACTCACTTGATCTACAACAGCAAAAATAACCATTCCTATAACAATACCTATTTTTTCTGCAACATCGTAAAAACTAAAATACGAGGTTGTATCCTCTGTATCTGGCAAGAACTTAGAATATGTAGAGCGACCAAGAGACTGCACACCTCCCATGACTAAACCAACTAAACCTGCTGCAATATAAAACTGCATAGGCGTCACCATAAAAAAGGCATAAAAACACAAACACAACCATATAAAGTTAACCGCAATTAAAGTGTTGATATTTCCAAATTTGGCAGATGCCTTAGACGTTACAAAAGCACCTAGCACCGCGACTAATTGGATGACCAAAATACTTATAATAAGTCCTGTTGTTTTTTCTGAATCTGTAGCCCAACTTATTTCCTTTTCTCCAAAATAAACAGCCATTAGCATAATGGTTTGCACAGCCATACTAAATACGAAAAATGCACCCAAATAGCGTTTTAACCTTCTATTTAACTTTAAATTCTCCCAAACCTGCTTCAGTTCTTTTAGACCATTGAAGACAACCGACTTTGTGATTTTATGTCCTGTAGACACTCCTTTAGGTAAGACATAGAAGGTATACTGACTAAATAACGCCCACCATATACCTACTGTAATAAAAGAGATTTTCATAGCCTCAAACTTAGCAAGGTTCAATGATTCTTCTGTATCTCCAATCTCAAAACCAAACATTCCAGGCATCATGACCATGGCTAAATTTAGAATAAGTAATAAGACACTTCCAATGTACCCCAAGGAAAATCCTTTAGCACTAATACTATCTTGCTGGTGTTCAAATGCGATGTCTGGCAAGTAGGAGTTATAAAACACCAAACTTCCCCAATACCCAATTAGCCCCATAAAATAGAAAAACATACTTAAGTGAATATAATCCAAGCTAAACCAATACAATCCCATGCAACCAATGCTTCCTACATAGCAGAAAAACTTCATAAACATTTTCTTATTTCCTACATAATCTGCAACTCCCGATAATATTGGCGATAATATTGCTACCGTTAGAAAAGTAAAAGCCGTGACTATTGAAATTAGCACCGTTGGCTTCATTTCATATCCAAATGCGGTCACCAATTGATCTGAAGACGCAAAAAGTGCTGAATAAAAAATAGGAAAGATAGAAGAGGCAATTGTTAAGGTATAAACAGAGTTTGCCCAATCATAAAAAGCCCAGGCATTTAATAATTTCTTACTCCCTTTTTCTGCTTGAATTTTTGCCATATTTGTGGTTGTTGGTTGATTTTTTTAAATAAAAAAAGCTGTTCTTTTAAAAGAACAGCTTAATATATTACTTAATAATTAAATTTCACTACTATTATTTAAAACTAGTAACACCAAATTTAGCCGCTTCAGCTTTTGCTTCTGGCGCCCAAACTGTTAGATTATTAATTCGCGTATCATTAGAAGGGTGTGTACTCATAAATTCCGGAGTAGAAGAAGCTCCACTATTTGCTTTCATTCTTTTCCAAAGCTCCGCAGCTTCATCTGGGTTGTAGCCTGCAATTGCCATAATCTGTAAACCTATTTTATCTGCTTCTGTTTCGTGGCTTCTGCTAAAAGGTAACATTCCTAATACATTTGATCCTACCCCATAGTATTGATTAAATAAGCCTAAAGCTTTTTCATCCTTTAGTGCCACATTACCCACTACAGCTCCTATCTGTTGACCATAACTAGCCGTCATACGTTGCGCTCCATGGTCTGCCAATGCGTGAGCAACTTCGTGCCCCATAACAACTGCTACTCCTGTTTCTCCTTGACAAATAGGCAATATTCCAGTATAAAAAACGATTTTTCCTCCGGGCATACACCAAGCATTTACGGTCTCATCTTGCACTAAGTTATACTCCCATTTATAATCATTTAAATATCCTGGATACCCGTTTGCAGTCAACCAACGTTCTGCTGCAGATGCAATTCTTTGACCTACCGTTGTAATCATTCTTGCATCAGCTGTGTTTTCTACTGTTTTATTTTCCGTTAAAAATTGATCGTACTGCGCAAAGGCTGTTGGAAAAATTTGACTGTTAGGAAATGCATTAAGCATCTTCTTTCCTGTAAATGGATTTGTTTTACAAGCAGATACGCCTATAAATATGGTAAGAATTAAAATAATCTTTTTCATAATAATATTTTTAATCGCTTAAAGAATACAACCTTAATAATTTACACATAAAGTATATTCTTTAATATAGTTAATGTTTAGAGGTTAAAATTACAAAAAATTAGCTCCCTAATAATTGTAATGTTGTAAATTCTTTATTCACTTCAATACAATTGTTTTCTAGAAGTTTTACATCATCCAGACTTACCTTTTCACTATCAATTAATACAGATTCTATAGTAAAGGGCAATCCATGTAATTGCATTTTTATAGTTTCATAAGATGTAGTATATGTACCGTCTTTAAATTGTTGGATAATAAGTTCATTCTCTTTACCATTTAATTTAAAGTTGCGGAGACTGTATCTTCCTTTTTTATAGTCAAAACCGTCTTGCGCATCTTCATAAACCGTAGAGTTTTCTACCCCCAACTTAAAGTACACATCTATCAGTAATTCTAAAACTTTAAGTTCTCCTACATATTGTTGTACTGGATATTTAGGAATCATAGCACCTTCTTTTATAAACATGGGTATCTTGTCTATATCCGCTACAACCCATTTCTCCATACCACCAACAATTACTTCTCCGGTCCAGTAATTATACCAGTTTCCTCTAGGCACATACATTCTTCTACCTTTGGAATTAGGTTCTTGAATAGGGCACACTAAAATTTGCTGCCCGAAGATAAATTCATCGGTTCTAAAGTGCGTTTGAGGATCTTCTTGATCGTATAATACCAAGGCCCGAAGCATAGGTAATCCTTCTTTAGAATATTTATAAAACATGGTGTATAAATACGGCAATAACTGATACCTTAATTCAATATATTTTCGAACAATATCTGTAATTTCTTCCCCGAAAGACCAAGGCTCTTGATCTCCATGGTCGCCACTAGAGTGCACTCTACAGAAAGGGTGAAAAATTCCTAACTGTACCCATCTCGCAAACAATTCACCGTCTGGCTGCTCTGCAAATCCGCCTATATCAGAACCTACAAAAGAATAGCCGCTGATGCACATGCGTTGCATTTGCACGTTAGCCAACCACAAATGTTCCCAGGTAGCCACATTATCTCCAGTCCAAGTACAGGCATAACGTTGTGTACCGGCATAGGCCGCTCTTGTAATCACAAAAGGACGCTTTGGGTATACATGCTTTTTGACTCCGTTATAGGTAGCCCTCACCATTTGCATACCATAGACATTATGTGCTTTTCTATGCGTACTTGGGTGCCCATCATAATCATGACGTGTATCTAATGGGGCTGTTTTGGAAGGTACTTCCATCACTGCAGGCTCATTCATATCATTCCAAACCGCATGCACTCCCATATCTGCCATAAACTCTTTATAGAGTTCGGCCCACCATTTTCTTACCTTAGGATTGGTAAAATCTGGAAAATTACATTCCCCTGGCCACACCTTACCATGCATATAAGGACCATCGCCCCTTTTACAGAAATAGTCATACTCCATGGCTTCTTGGTAAATCCAATAATCTCTATCAATCTTAATTCCAGGATCAATCATGACTACGGTTTTAAATCCATCTTCCGCCAGTTCGGCAATCATTCTTTTTGGATCAGGAAACAATGTTTTATCCCATGTAAAACATCTAAACCCATCCATGTAATCAATATCAAGGTATAGACCATCACAAGGAATTTTCAGGTCTCTGAAGTTTTTTGCTATTTCTTTAACCCTACTTTCTGGGAAATAACTCCATTTAGACTGCTGGAAACCTAAAGCCCATAGGGGCGGTAATTCTGGAGTTCCTGTTAAATCTGTATACAAGCGTACTACTTTCTCCATTTCAGGCCCATAGATGAAATAATAATTCATCTCACCACCATCTGCCCAAAAGCTTGTTACATGTTTCTTCTCTTGTGCAAAATCAAAATGCGTTTTAAATGTATTATCAAAGAAAATACCGTAGGCTTTATTATCTGTTAGCCCTACATAAAAAGGAATAGCTTTATATAAAGGATCTTGATCCTTGCCGTACGCATATTGATCTGTGACCCAATTTTCTACACGTTTGCCCTTTAAGTTAGAATGCGTGGCTTTATCTCCCATACCATAGAAGCTTTCACCAGTACGGGTAATTTTACTCATTTTAATAATATTGCCACCGTATTCATAATTCTCTTCCCAATGAAACCCTAGTTCATCTTCACAAATAATGTTGCCCTCAGGATCAGAAATTTGAGTACGTAGTGTTTTTTTATCTACAAGAATTCTCATTCTTACAGTAGCAATAATATACTCTGTAGGAGTTTCATGAACATTAAGTTCATTATACCCTCTTAGTGCATTTTTATTTAAAGCATAAGAAAAATCTGGTTCAAAATTATGATCGGTTGCATATCTGAAACGGACCATACTATTTCTTAATACTGTAATTTGAAGTATCACTCCATTTACCGTGGTGAAATATAGTTTATCCGTATCCTGTTTGAAATCTACAATTTCATTTGGATACAAATTACCTTTATATTCAAGCTCTGTATTCGTAATCATAGCGAATCAAATTATTTAACTAACAAAAAAAAGATATTATGCGCGAATAATAAAACTATATTTTACCCAATTATAAACTATTACGTTATAGTTACATTTAACTATTGTAAAATAACAATTCCTAGTGGTGGTAAAGTAATTTCTATGGAATTCTTATACGCATGTGATGGTATTTTATCTGTTTTAATTTTCGAGTTTAAAACTCCAGAGCCTCCATATTTTTTAGCATCACTATTAAATATTTCTTTCATTTTAGTTGCCTTCGGAATTCCTATTCTGTAATTTTCTCTTTGAACTGGCGTAAAATTACAGATAACAATCACGTCGTTTTCAGCATCATGCCCTTTACGGATGTAAGCAAGGACTGAATTTTCTCCATCCCCATAATCTATCCATTCAAAACCATCTGCACTAAATTGTTTTTCATACAATGCAGGATAGTTTTTATAAAGTGTATTTAAATCTTTTACGGTAGATTGTATGCCCGAATGAAAGTCATATTGTGTTAAATGCCAATCTAGACTTTTTTCAAAATTCCATTCTGATGATTGACCAAATTCTCCTCCCATAAAAATTAGATTTGCCCCTGGATGCGTAAACATGTAGCCAAATAACAAACGTAAATTAGCAAAGCGCTGCCACTCATCTCCCGGCATTCTATCTAAAAGCGACTTTTTACCATATACAACCTCATCATGAGAAAAAGGAAGCATAAAATTCTCAGAGAATGCATAGGTTAAACTAAACGTGATATCATTCTGATGGTGTTTTCTGTAGATTGATTCTTTCTTGAAATATTCTAAGGTATCATGCATCCAGCCCATCATCCACTTCATTCCAAAACCTAAGCCCCCTAAATCTACTGGTCGAGAGACACCCGAGAAAGCGGTAGATTCTTCCGCAATGGTTTGTATGCCTTCAAAACTTGCATATAATTGTTGGTTCATTTCTTTTAAGAAAGAGATCGCATCTAGGTTTTCATTATTCCCATAAATATTTGGCTCCCACTCCCCTTCTTCTCTAGAGTAATCCAGATAGATCATAGAAGCAACGGCATCTACCCGTAAGGCATCTACATGAAACTGATCCATCCAGAACATAGCATTGCTTATTAAATAGGCCCGTACTTCATTTCTCCCATAATTAAAAATTAGACTTTTCCAATCCGGATGGTAGCCTTTGCGTCTATCTGGATGCTCATACAAATGAGAGCCATCGAAAAAACCTAGCCCATGTGCATCTTCAGGAAAATGTGAGGGGACCCAATCTAAAATTACTCCGATATCATTTTGGTGTAATTTATCTATTAAAACTTTAAATTCTTCTGGATTTCCGAATCTAGAGGTAGGTGCAAAATATCCGGTTAATTGGTATCCCCAAGAAGGGTCATACGGGTATTCCATAATCGGCATAAATTCTACATGGGTAAAATTCATTTCTTTTACATACTGCACCAATTCTTCCGCTAAATCTAAATAACTTAAAAATTGATTGTCTGCTTTGCGTCTCCAAGAGCCTAAATGAACTTCATAAACAGAATAAGGTTTATCTAAACCATTTTTATCCTTACGGTAACCCATCCATGCCTTGTCTTGCCAAGAGTAATCACCGCCCCAAACTACAGAACCTGTTTTTGGTGGTTTCTCGCAAAAACGTGCAAAAGGGTCCGCCTTCTCCGTACTAATCCCAAAATTATTAGACCTAATATTATATTTATAAAGTGCTCCTTTTTGAATTCCTGGTATAAAACCTTCCCAAATACCACTATCATCCCAACGTACATTAAGCTCATGACTGCCTACTTGCCAAGAATTAAAATCGCCTATAACACTCACCGAATTGGCTGTTGGTGCCCATACTGCAAAATACGTACCGTCTACACCCTCAACGTTAATGAGGTGTGATCCTAGCTTCTCGTATAAGTTAAAGTGCTTACCTGCTTTAAACAGGTTTATATCAAATTCTGTGAATAGACTATGTACTGCTACTTCTGGCATGAGAATATTTTATTTACTGCAATATAATCAAGTTTGAATAATAGTTCATTTAATAAAACGTTACTTTTGAAACAGTTTCCATTTAAAGGTTGAGAAATTAATAATGGAATGCTTTTTGATTCTATCATTAAAAGTGAAAAACTATATAATAATTTAAAATACAAAAAATGAAAAAAGCGATACAATTATTAGGAATGTTTTCAATAGTATTATTTGTTTCTTGCTCAGGGAGTGATGGATTTGATGGAAGAGATGGTGTAGATGGCTTAGACGGTGAAGTCATCGTTGGCGAGACTTATGAAATTGACAATATAGATTTCTCTGCAAGCAGCAATGTCGTTCGTTTTACTTTTCCGCAAGAAATTGTAAATGGAGACGCTGTTCTAGTCTATAGGCTTGAAGAAATTGTTGATGATTTAGATGTTTGGGAACCTTTACCTACTGCTACCATATTTTTTGATGGCGGCGGATATCTTCAATACCGTTTTAATTACACAATAGGTGATGTAGATATTATTGTTGAAAGTGATGACCTAACTTTAGCCGATGATGAATTTATGCTGAATCAAATTTTTAGAATTATTGTTGTGCCTTCTGATCTAATAAGTAGCATTGACACTTCCGATATTAATTTTGTAATGGCTGAATTAGGCTTAGATAAAAATAATATTCAAACTATTGACACGAATATTCAAAATTAAATAGCACACTATTTTATTAAAAGCTCCTTCAGATAATTTCTAGAGGAGCTTTTTCTTTTTGAACCCTTGTACATTTATCAAAATTTTAACGACCAATTAATTCTGAGCTACGTAAATTAGAGTGAAAAGAAAATTTAAATTAAAAAAAAAAGCTATGATTAAGAATATCCTATTAGGTGTATTATTTATCGTCACCGGATGCAATGGTGTTTCTCAAGAGAAAAAAGTTGCGATGGACGATAATACCCAACAAGAAGAAAATTTTGAAGTAAGCCTTTCAAAAGATGAATGGCGTAAAAAATTAACGGCTACAGAATATTACATTCTTAGAGAGGAAGGAACGGAGCGCGCTTTTTCTAGTGAGCTTCTAAAGATAAAAGAAGCTGGTATTTACTCTTGTGCTGCTTGTGGCACCCCTGTTTTCAAAAGCGAAAATAAATTTGACTCAGGTACAGGATGGCCAAGTTTTGATCAAGAAATTAAAGGCAACGTTGCTTTTGATGTAGATTACAAGATTGGTTATGAGCGTACGGAAGAGCACTGTGCTGTTTGTGGCGGACATTTAGGACATGTTTTTAATGATGGTCCTAGAAATACTACAGGTAAAAGACATTGTATCAATGGTGCTGCACTACACTTTACTCCTGCTAAATAACCTATTTAAGACCTTAGGAATAACGGTACCGAATTAGAATTTTAAAAGGCTATTTAAAAAAATAAATAGCCTTTTTCTATTTGTAACAAAACTCTCTTGTAATTTTCAAAAACTAGTTACCCCTTTGCGTTCGATTTTGTAACTTTGCAATTTCAAATTAAAACATCAAAAAAAAATATATACATGAGCAATTTTGATATTATTGTTTTAGGAAGTGGCCCAGGAGGCTATGTAACTGCGATTAGAGCGTCTCAATTAGGATTTAAAGTAGCGATCATTGAGAAGGAATCTCTTGGTGGGGTTTGTTTAAATTGGGGGTGTATACCAACTAAAGCATTGATCAAGTCTGCTCAAGTTTTTAATTATTTACAACATGCGGAAGACTATGGTTTAAAAGTTAATGGCGTAGATAAAGATTTTAATGCTGTTGTAAAAAGAAGCCGTGGTGTTGCCGAAGGTATGAGCAAAGGTGTTCAATTTCTTATGAAAAAGAACAAAATTGAAGTTATCAACGGATACGGTACACTAAAAGCTGGAAAAAAAGTTTCTGTTAAAGATGCAGAAGGAAAAGTAGCTGAATACAGTGCTACCAATATTATTATCGCTACAGGTGCTCGTAGTAGAGAATTACCAAATTTACCTCAGGATGGTAAAAAAATAATTGGTTACAGACAAGCAATGACTTTAGAAAGTCAGCCTAAGAAAATGATTGTCGTAGGTAGTGGAGCTATTGGAATTGAATTTGCATATTTCTATAATGCAATGGGTACAGATGTTACCGTTGTAGAATACTTACCAAATGTAGTTCCTGTAGAAGATGAGGACATTTCTAAACAATTGGAGCGTAGCTTCAAGAAAGCAGGTGTTAAAATCATGACCTCTTCCGAAGTTACTAAAGTAGATACTTCTGGCGAAGGTGTAAAGGTTACTGTAAAAACAGCAAAAGGTGAAGAGCATTTAGAAGCAGACATTGTATTATCTGCTGTAGGTATTAAAACAAATATTGAAAACATAGGTTTAGAAGACGTTGGTATTATTACCGATCGTGATAAAATTTTAGTGAATGATTTCTACCAAACAAACATCCCTGGCTATTACGCTATTGGTGATGTTACTCCAGGACCAGCTTTAGCACACGTTGCTTCTGCTGAAGGAATTCTTTGTGTAGAAAAATTAGCGAACCTACATGTTGAACCGTTAGATTACGGTAACATCCCTGGCTGCACCTACAGTACGCCAGAAATTGCATCTGTTGGTTTAACAGAAAAACAAGCAAAAGAAAAAGGATTAGATATTAAAGTTGGTAAATTTCCTTTCTCTGCTAGTGGTAAAGCTAAAGCTTCTGGAACTCCAGATGGTTTTGTAAAAGTTATTTTTGATGCTAAATATGGTGAGTGGTTAGGTTGTCATATGATTGGCGCTGGTGTTACAGATATGATTGCAGAAGCGGTTGTAGCTCGTAAATTAGAAACTACTGGTCATGAAATATTAAAAGCAATTCACCCACACCCAACAATGAGTGAGGCTGTAATGGAAGCTGTTGCTGCTGCTTACGACGAAGTAATTCACCTATAAAGGCACTAGCACATAAGATAAATAAAACAAAAAATGCTGTGCTAAAAACACAGCATTTTTTTATACCCTAAAACATACAATTATGCTTAAAATTTTTAGTCTTACCGCAATTTTGGAAGGAATTTCTTATTTACTTTTATTTGGGGTAGGCATGCCCTTGAAATACTTAGCCGACATTCCGGAACCTAATATTTATATAGGTTATGCACATGGGTTTTTATTTATTGCCTACTGCGCATTAGCCGTTTTATTTTCTTACGAAAGAAAATGGGGACTAAAGAGGTTATTTATTTTACTAGTTGCCGCACTACTCCCATTTGCTACATTTTATATTGACAGAAAATATTTGAAACCACTCGAAGCTTGAAAAGCAACGATATCACCTAAAACCATATTTTAAAACCCCTGTTAACAGGGGTTTTCTCTTTTAATAAATACAACATCTTTGTGACAACCAAATAATAGTGCAAGTATGTATTTTAATGTAACAGATTATAATGATCCGGTTGGAGCGAAACAAATACCTAGTAAATGTCCCGGTTGCGGAACTTCTAATTGCTTAGAACTCCAGTTTTATCAAAAAAGAATAGAAACCTCATTTTCAAAAAGAGTAACTAGCAACGTTAGTGGTATACTTTTTTGCGACAATACCCAATCCGAAATTGCTTCTGTAGTTTGGACCGATGAAATTAACCAGTACTATATCACCGAAAAAAGCAAATTAAATCTACAGCCTAAAAAACTAAGCTTCAATAAGTGGTTTTATTGTTTGATAATTCTACCTCTTATACTCATCGCTTCTGCCATAGGCTATAACATGTATGAAGAAGAGAGCTATACTGACGAAACAAAAGCTATTGAACAAGTACGTATCGGAGAAAAAGTAATGGTCTTATACACCACTACAGATAGCAACAATGTGACCGATAACGGTACAACTTGGTTTATAGTTAAGAAAATTGAGGCTGATTCTATTTGGGTACAACGTCATGAAGTATTTGATACAGAAGGCGATGTTCATTTTGATTTAGCAGCATCTAAGTTTACTAAAGAAACTTTGAAAGCATCTCTTACGCAATTTAAAACTAGAGGATTATTTGGACACGATTATCCTTCTCAGAAATTTTCAGGGTACATCAGCACCTTAAAGAGATAGGTATGGGAAATAGGAATGCAGACAAACCTTCAAGAAACCCTTACAAAACTTTACCCACTGGCCTACTTTTAGGAATGGGTTCATTGCTTTTGATTGCTATTCATATTTTGACCTAGCAGCATAGCAGATTTCTAATCAAGAAATACTCCTCACCAAATTATTGTAGTTTATTTATGACTGTACCGGTAAAACAGGGGTTGCAGCATTCTTTTCTGCAAGAGGATTTTATGAGTATTTTTTTTCTGGCTATAAAAAGCAAATACCTACAGAAAGATCATTTAAGCCGCGAAAGAACAGGGCTTATTATAAAAAGCTCTGTATGGCTAAATCATAACTCTTCAAACCAAAACCTAAAATAACACCTTTGGCTACCGGCGATATATAAGAAACATGCCGAAATTCCTCGCGCTTATGCGTATTAGAGATATGTACTTCTATAACCGGTGTTGTTACTGCCTTTATGGCATCGCCAATCCCTATAGAAGTATGTGTATATGCAGCAGCATTTAAAACAATACCATCATATGAAAATCCTACTTCTTGGATTTTTCCGATAAGTTCGCCCTCAATATTGGATTGAAAATATTCTAATTCTAGGTCTTTGAACTTAAACTGAAGCTTAGCAAAGTAATCCTCAAAAGTATCCGAACCATATATTTCTGGTTCACGCTTGCCTAAGAGGTTTAAATTTGGACCGTTAAGTATTAGTATTTTCATCAAGTAGTTCTTAGTTGTTTTTTGTTGGTCTAATGTAATTCGCCAATCAACAATAAAGCGGCTAGTGCTTTTTGCCTAGGTTCATTTCATTCTGCTAAAATAATAATTAAAAAGGCATAAAAAAAGCAGAAGAGTATCTTCTGCTTTATACACTGTATTCTAATGCACTACGATTACTGAAGTGTATTCATCTTTTTTTAAGTTACTCAAAAGGTCTATCGTTTTACTCCCTAAAGTAATTTCAATTTTTGCGGTATTGGGTGCTATTTGTCCTACATTATCCGCTCTAAACTTTAGTAAGTTTTCTCCTTTTTTTAATTGTAAGGTAATCACTTTTTTATTCTTCTGTATGGCATGGTTATTAATGATATTCTTCCCATTATAAAAAATAGAAATTTTATCTCCATCTAGTTTGCCCGCATCCCAAATAGTAACCTTCATTGATGCGTCTTTAGAAAACATAGTTGTTTTCTCGTCTGCCTTCAAAACATTTAAACCATTAAAATCTATAAGATTCATGATATCTATCTTTTGCTTGACACTATCTGCAATCTTATTGGAGCGTTGAATTTTCTTATCTGCTTTTTTAGCAATTTTTTCGATCTTCTCCATGTTTTTTACCATAATATCCCCATTAATGCAGGCTACACCATCACTATACTTTCCTAAAAAAGGCCCCTCTAACATTTGCTGACCATTAGAATTCTTAAGTTTCCCAGTAAAATGTACATAGCAAAAATCATACGTGGTTATATCAGACTTTGTATATTCTATTCCAGTTTCATTGAAAGTTATTACTTTTTCTTTAGCATCGTATAAGCCTTCTACATAGGATTTAGTTTCGTGCGCACCTCCCATATTGGTCACTGAATAGCCTTTTACCGCATTATTTTTTAGGATTTCAAAATTCAATCTATAAGATATAAAAGAACTATCATTCAATTTCAGAACACCTAAATATTCTTGTTCGTCTTGGGCTACGAGTAAACTTATAGAAAAAAGATTCAAAAAAATTGTAAGAAAATATTTATACATCTTTTAAAATATTATATTTGAGGAAACCAAAAATATACTTAAATATGAGATTAAAATTATTTTTACCAGTTTTCTTTTTCTTAATCGCATTTTCTACAGCTGAAGCATCTTTTCCTGTAAAAAGAGCTGTAACTACAGAACAAAGCACGACGATTACTAATGATTCTGAATCAGAATTATTTACTCCTGCAGCCGCTGCAGCAGGTTATGACAAATGGGTAGCAGTAGCATTTTGGTTCTTCCTAGGAATTTTCGCTGCACACCGTTGGTATGCTAAGAAACCAGCTGGATGGAACATCCTATTTATCTTAACACTTGGTGGATTAGGAATTTGGGCTATTGTCGATTTAATTAATATCCTTACTGATAATTTTTAATCACAATTTAAAGCATAAAAAAGCCGAGGGTACTATGACCCTCGGCTTTTTTTATTAAATTTCTTTTAGTCCAAAACGTATCTAAATCCTAGGCCAAATCTAGCAGCTTCAAAATCACTACCATCTCCATTAAAGCCTAAAGCAGGCCTCCAATCAAAGGTAAGCGCCAAAGGAACGGTGTTAAACTTAAGATCCATTCCCACCATCGGGCGTACTAAAAAATTAGAACCACCATCATACAAAGTAACTCCTGGTCCTACTCCCGCATACCATTTTAGACCATCGGTGCCTTCTATAGCTCCATGATATTCATAGAATGCCTGGATCAATGTAGAGCCACTTGCAAATAATACATCAGCTTCAATAGCCGTATCTGGAGCTAGAAAAAATTTAGCGCTTGGCCCCACAAAGGTTTGCCCTGAACCAAAATCTATTCCTAAGCCTGCTGCCGTTTTATAATCTGATTGTGCATGTAATTGCGACCATCCGAATACACATACTACAAGTACAAATGTTGCTATTCTTTTCATTATCTCTAGTTTTTCATTAAGAAATCAAAGCTATTTTTTTTAGCCAACATTGCAAAATTTATCCTTCAGTTTTATGCAAAAAAAAGGAAGCCAATTGGCTTCCCTGTACTATTTAAACTCGTTTATTATTAGAAATGTAATGCAAAACCTATGTTGAATTGTAATGCATTTTCATATACATCATTTAATGCAAGATTATAACGTAACCCTGGCTCAAGACTAACATTCTGTCCTAAAAAGATAGCATAACCACCCTGCAAACCAATATAACTAGGGTTCTCATCAACATCTTTAATACTTGCTCCTGCATAATCAACCTGAACTGGAATCATACTTGAGATGTAGTATTTGGCGCCAACCTTGTAACTAAAAGTATTTAGACCATTATCTGCATATCCAAGACCAACTTTTACCGCTAGATCATCTGCAACAAAATAACCACCTTCAGCACCAACAGACCAAGATGTATCTCCATCAACTGAAGTTAAAGAGAATGCTGTATTTGCTCCTGCAGCCGCTCCGAAACCAGTATTCGCTTCAATTAACCAACTTCCCATGTCTGTTTGACCACCACCATTTTCATCTTGCGCCTGAACACCAAATCCAAATAAAGCCATAGCAGCAATTAAAAACACTTTTTTCATAATTTTAAGTTTTTTGTTTATGTTATACTTAGAAATGAAAACGATGACAATTTCATTTTATTTTAAAGTATTTTCTACGGAATACTCAAAATATCTAAATTATTTTATCAAAATACACAAAATCAAGTCATTAGATACTAAAAAAAAGTTTGTTTTTAATCCAATTTTTCAGGTACATTTAACCTATGAAATGGAACAATGCATTGAGAGATTATCAAAACTATTTAAAAATAGAGCGTGGTCTATCTGATAATTCTATTAACAGCTATTCTCTAGACCTACAAAAACTACTTTTATTTTTGGAAGCGAATAAGATAGTCACCTCTCCTATTAAAATAGACAAGCATATTGTTCAACAATTTATTTACGAAATTTCTAAAGATGTAAATCCACGTTCTCAAGCTCGGATTATTTCAGGCTTAAAAAGTTTTTTTAATTATTTAGTTTTTGAAGACTATAGAACAGACAACCCTTTAGAATTGATAGAGTCCCCTAAAACGGGTAGAAAATTACCAGACACCCTTTCTGAAGATGAAATCAATGATTTAATCGCCGCTATAAATCTGTCTACCCCTGAAGGAGAACGAAACAGAGCTATTTTAGAAACTTTGTATGGTTGTGGACTACGGGTATCAGAACTCGTCAACCTTAAAATTTCTGATTTATTTTTTGACGAAGACTTTATTAAAGTTACCGGTAAGGGAGATAAGCAGCGTTTTGTTCCTATTAGCGACATCAACAAAAAATACATCGCTATATATAAAAATGAAATTAGGCGCCACTTAAACATTCAAAAGGGCTTTGAAGACATCCTATTTCTTAACAGACGGGGGAAGCAACTGACTAGGGCCATGATCTTTACTATTATAAAGCAATTAGCTGTAAAAATCGATTTGAAGAAAACTATTAGTCCGCACACCTTTAGACATTCATTTGCTACACATTTATTAGAAAACGGAGCAGATTTGAGAGCAATTCAGCAGATGTTAGGACACGAAAGTATTACTACTACAGAAGTATACATGCATGTAGACAGGTCTCATTTAGCTCAAGTACTTAATGAGTTTCATCCAAGAAAGTAACGTTAGAATTTTAAGGTTGTTCCTAGCTTTATTAAGCTACCACTGTAATTATTATTAAAATTCTGCTTCCCTATTATAGTTTCACTCATGAGTTCTATCAATAAATTTTCCTGTACCTCATAACTTAGTCCATTCATAGCACTAAAGTTCATGGTGCTGTTTGCGCCTCCCACAATATTACGTTCCATAATCATTTCCGCCCCTGTTAATATACTAAACTTTCCGATAATAGGTTTACGAAATAGCAATTGAGGTTTAAAAACATCTCCCATCGCATTGGTATCATAATACCCTCGTAACATTAATGCATTTTTTTCATTGATCTTCCAGTCCATTATAAAACTAGAATGCTGTTCATCATTAGCGAAATTAGCATACCCGATAGAGGAAATAGAAAAACTTCCTAAACTTTTGGGTATCTTTTCTTCTTGGGCGTGTAGGCTTATAAGCCCTAACGCAAAAGTAAACGGCAGTAATAATTTGATCATTGTAGTAGTTTTAGGAAACATAATGCAAGAAAAATAACTAAAAACAACTACTAATCATATAGTAGTAGAGAATATTACCCTAATATTAACATACTGCATCGAAAACACCCCATCAGAATTACTCTTTAAACATGGTGTAATCTCTCTTATAAGGCCTAATAATTAAACGAGCTTCGCGATCAAAACGAACATAATTATATACCCAATTTATAAATACCACCATACGGTTTCTAAATCCTATTAGAAAAAATAGGTGCACAAACATCCAAACAAACCAAGCAAAAATTCCTTGAAATTTATACGCATCTAAATCTACTACCGCTTTATTTCTGCCAATAGTAGCCATACTTCCTTTGTCCTTATACACAAAGGGCTTCAAAGGTTTATTCTCTAACAGATATGTTAAGTTTTTACCTAAATTTTTACCTTGCTGCATTGCTGGTTGTGCCATCATAGGATGCCCACAGGGATAGTCCGGAAGTTCCATTCCAGCAACATCCCCTACTGCAAAAATATTTGTATGACCAATTACTTGGCTAAACTCATTTACTTTAATCCGGTTGCCTCGTATTAATAATTCTTCCGCATCGAGACCTTTTATGGCTGCTCCTTTTACGCCAGCCGCCCAAACAAGGGTTGCGGCTTCAAAAGATAATTCGGTTTGCGTTGTTGCCAGCTTACCATCATAACTTTTTACCCGTGTATTTTTCCATACTTGCACCCCTAATTCTTCTAAAAAATCTTCTGCTTTTTTGGAAGCCTTTTCACTCATCTCCTTTAAAATGCGATCACCAGATTGCACTAAATTTATCTGCACCCTTCGCGTATCTAAATCCGGATAGTCTTTTGGTAAAATACCTTTTTTTATTTCTGCTAATGCTCCTGCTAATTCTACGCCCGTTGGACCGCCACCTACAATCACAAAATTCATCAAGGCATCACGCATATGAAGATCATCCGTTAGTAGTGCTTGCTCAAAATTCTCTAAAATTAAGCTTCTAAGATTCAAAGATTCTGGAATAGATTTCATCACCATTCCATTTTTTTCAATCTCCTTATTACCGAAAAAATTAGTTTCAGATCCTGTGGCCATCACCAAATAGTCATAATTAATGGCTCCAATATTGGTGATCAACTCATTCTTCTCTGGAATTACCTCTTCTACATTCGCTAAACGAAAGAAAAAATTTGGATAATCTTTTAAAACTTTACGAATAGGATATGCGATGGAGTCTGGTTCTAAACCACCTGTAGATACTTGATATAATAAAGGTTGAAAAGTATGATAGTTATTTTTATCTAAAAGCAAAACTTGCACTTCTTTCTTACTTAGCTCTTTAGCTAAAGAAATACCTGCAAAACCACCTCCTATAATTATGATTCGGGGGAAATTACTTTTGGGAATGTTCATTGCGCTCATAAAAGTAAAAATAAACAATCGGTCTTAGCTAGCATAAAAGAAAATGCTATTTTTATAAGGAGCTAAAATAGCAAAATCCCATTATCATGAAAAAAACCATAATATTTAGCATAGTTAGTCTTTTTTGTATGTCTTTACTTTTAGCGCAAAAAACCAAAGAAGATGTCTTAAAAAAATTAGACACAAAGAATGAAATCTATACGGATATTGCACAGAGCATCTGGAATTATGCCGAAATGGGGTACCAAGAAGAACAGAGCAGTGCTTTGCTCCAAAAGACTTTGAAGCAAGAAGGGTTCTCTATAAAAAAAGGCGTTGCGGAAATCCCTACAGCCTTTATAGCTGAATATGGTAGTGGTACGCCCGTAATTGCTATTCTTGGTGAGTATGATGCATTACCAGGACTTTCCCAAAAAGCAACTCCTAAAAAGGAATCTCTCGGTAAAGATGCGGGGCATGCTTGCGGCCACCACTTGTTTGGCACAGCATCTACCGCTGCTGCAATAGCTGTAAAAGATTGGATGAAGGCTAATGCGCAAAAAGGAACGATCCGTTTTTATGGATGCCCTGCGGAAGAAGGCGGATCAGGAAAAGTATACATGGTTAGAGAAGGTTTATTTAACGATGTAGATGTGGCCTTACATTGGCACCCGGGGAACCACAATGCCGCTAGTGCTGGCGCAGCGTTAGCCAATAAATCGGCTAAATTCAGATTTTATGGTGTTTCTGCACACGCTGCTGCATCACCTGAAAAAGGCCGTTCGGCATTGGATGGCGTAGAAAGTATGAATGCTATGGTAAATATGATGCGCGAGCATATTCCCCAAGAAGCACGGATACATTATGTAATTACGGATGGCGGAAAAGCACCTAATGTTGTTCCAGATTTTGCAGAAGTTTATTATTACGTGAGGCACAACAAAAGAGATGTGGTGATTAATCTATTTGAACGATTAACGAAAGCTGCCGAAGGGGCTGCTTTAGGCACGGGTACTACTATGGATTATGAAATGATTGGTGGCACACATGAATTATTACCCAACCTAAGCTTACAGAAAGTTATGCACGCTAATTTAACTACGGTAGGTGGGTTTACCTATACTCCTAAAGAACAATTATTTGCCGATGAAATTACACGTACATTAGGCTTACAAAAAACAGCTATGCAAAAAGTGACTGCTATAGCACCTTATGCTACGGAAGCAAAAGCTTTTGGATCAACAGATGTAGGAGATGTAAGTTTCGCTGTCCCCACTGCCGGACTAAGTACAGCAACCTGGGTACCAGGAACAGCGGCACATAGCTGGCAAGCGGTGGCTGCCGGAGGTACTTCTATAGGCTATAAAGGAATGATGACTGCCGCAAAAACCTTAGCATTAACCGCTATTGATGTATTTAAAAACCCTGCATTAATCATAGAGGCTAAAGCAGAACTAGAAGAAAAAAGAGGAAAAGATTTTAAATACATTCCCCTATTAGGGGATAGAAAACCAGCTTTAAATTACAGAAATTGATGATTAACAGGCTGTTACTTAGAATTTACACCCAAACCGATAAAATTTTATCGGTTTTTTTAATGAATACTGTAACAAAATTATAGTTTGTACTACTAATAAGCATCAACCAACCACAACGTGAGTAAAGAATTAGAGCATTCATTTGTAACTGAACTTGAGAACAATCAAAATATTGTTCACAAGGTTTGTACGCTGTATACCAATGATAAGGATGCTCATAATGATTTATTTCAAGAGATTACCATTCAACTCTGGAAAGCATATCCAAAGTTTAGAGGTGATGCAAAGTTTAGTACTTGGATGTACCGTGTAGCGTTAAATACAGCAATAACCCTATACAGAAAATCAAAGAAGAGTATACGTACCATTGATTACGATTCGGTAATATTTAAAATAAAAGCCGACGAATATGACGCAACAGAAGAACAACAGTTAAAATTAATGTATAAAGCTGTAAAGCAATTGAATGATATTGATAAGGCCTTAGTCTTTCTTTATTTAGAAGATAAAAATTATACAGAAATTTCTGAAACACTGGGTATCTCTGAAGTAAATGCAAGAGTGAAGATGAATAGGATCAAGACAAAATTAAGAACCATACTTAATCCATAAGATTATAGCATGATGGATGAACTAGAATTATTAAAAAGAGATTGGCAAAAGAAGGAAGTAGAACACCCAAAGTTGACCTACAATGAAATCTATAAAATGCTATGGAAGAAATCTTCTTCTATCGTAAAGTGGATATTTGTGATTAGTATTTTAGAGTTTGTATTACCACACTTACTCTACTTACTGCCCTCTACAAAAAACAATATAGACCTTTTTGGTACTACTGGTTTTGATAACTATTTTATAGGATTTTCGGTATTCTACTATGCGGTAGTCTTCTATTTCATCTACCAATTTTACAGTCGCTATAAAGAAATTTCCGTGTTGGATAATGCCAAGCATTTAATGGCTAAAATCTTAAAAACACGAAGAACTGTTAAGAACTACATTATCTTTTCATTATCAATGGTTTTTATAATGATTGTAATGTTTATGTTGGGTATTTACTTGAACAATGACTTTTCCTCACTCCTTACAGATATGAGTGCTAATGCGGAAAATATCAACCCTGTTGAATTAAAAACAACCTTAATTATTACCATTGGAGTCTTTGGCCTAATTATGATTGCAGTGATGGGAGTTGTGTATTTTTTGCTCTACGGATTGCTTCTAAGAAAGTTAAATAGCAATTATGCAGAACTTAAAAAGTTAGAAATTTAAACACGCCATTTACGTTGTTTATTTTCTTCTTCTAAGGCCGCTAAATCTTTGGCTGAGATTACTTTTAAGAAGGAAGGATGTTGCTCAATAGCATATTCTAATTTCTCAATTATAGCTTCAAAAGATTCGTTTTCGTAGTCTATTTCTAAAGGTGCTTTTACCACCATAGATTGTAAAATACCTTTCTTTTTAACCCGTAATCCTTTTTTATCAAAAGAACGTCTAAAACCATCAATTACCACAGGCACAACAATAGGTTTGTATTTTTTAATAATATGCGCCGTACCTTTTCGTAAGGGTTTCCAAGGCGTAGTAGTTCCTTGTGGAAAAGTAATTACCCAACCATCATCAAGTGCTTTTCCTATATTAGAAATATCACTCATTTTAACCTGTCTGTTTACATCTTTCCCTTCTGCTCTCCAGGTACGTTCTACGCTTATAGATCCTGCGTAGGCCAAAATTTTTGTTAACAAACTTTTTTTCATAGTCTCCGCTGCTGCAACATAATACATGTTAAGCTTCGGTTTCCAGATATACCCTATATTTCTAATATTATTATCCCGACCACTTAAACTAGCATTAAACACATGAAACATAGCCACAACATCTGCAAAGTAGGTCTGGTGATTACTTACGAACAATACATTGGTATCTGGCAGACTACGCAGAATGTCTGCACCTTCTATTTCTAAAGTATTAAAACCTTTATATCGTCTATGCGAGAGCAAGGCTAAAATACGTATCAACCATTTCTTAATAAATAAATTATGTCCAAAAGGATTTTTCTTAAATAGGGGCATCGAAGTTAATTTTGTACCTGCAAAATTACAAAATAAGCTTTATAGTACTTGCTTTAATAACTCTTTTACTTCACTTAACATCATTGCAGTAGCTCCCCAAACCGTGTAACCATTTAATTTAAAGGCAGGTACGTCTATATTCTCCGCATAGGATGTTGTTAAATTTTGACTAAAAATTGCGGTATCATCCATGAAATCTTGCAAAGAAACTTCAACTAAGGCTGCAACTTCTCTTTCTTGAATAATAAACGGACTAGGCTTTTTATACAAGCCTATATAGGGCTGCACTTCAAAATTACTTGGAGGAATAAAGAGTTCTGTCAATGATTTTATCACCTCTACTTTTTCTGGCAGCACGCCTACTTCTTCATGAGTTTCTCGTAATGCGGTATGTAGTAAATCGGGATCGAACTTCTCTGCTTTACCTCCAGGAAAACCAATTTGATTAGAATGTACCCCTTTATAGGTTTTTCTTAAAATTAATAACAAGGTAGTTTCTTCTGCTTTTGGATAGAAAAGCGACATTACCGCAGCCTTACGAGCTTTTTTTGGTGCCTTATCTAGTTTTTGTAATTCTTCAATACGGATATCTGGCGCCATTTTATAGTGCGAATCTGCTCCCGGAAGCGGTAGATTTTTTATTTTTGAAATCCGTTTAGAAAAATCATCAAAATTCATGATACAAAAAAAGTTCTATTTTTTAGCCTTCAGCATTGCCCTTTTGGCTTCTTCTTGCAAAGATACGCCAAGAGAAACAACTCCAAATTCTTCTACTTCTGAGATTAAGAAAGATACAATTATTGAAGCACCCAAAGAAATAGAGCCAGAGAAATTTGTGCTAGATGAAGAAAATGCTATACCTTTTTTCTTCGAATATGAAAAAACTTTAAAAGAGGATAAGGTTAAAATAACTACTAATTTAGGCAGTTTTACTATTGAACTTTATGATAACGTACCGTATCACAAAGCTAATTTTATCTACTTAGCCAAAAAAGGATATTTTGATTCTACTCTTTTTCATCGGGTGGTGAAAAATTTTATTATCCAGGGAGGAAACTCAGATAATCCAGAAACAGGAAAGAAACGTGCCGAAATTGGTCGGTATTTATTACCCCCAGACACAAAAAAGGGATACAAACATCATAGAGGTACTATCTCTATGCCCAGCAGTGAGTTAGATAACCCTCATAAATTAGCCTCTCCTTTTGAATTTTTTATTGTGGTAACAAAACCAGGCTCTTATCATTTAGATAGTACCTACACTGCATTTGGTAAAGTCATTGAAGGTATGGATGTGGTAGACCTCATTAATAGTCAACCTGTTGAACAAGGCGATTGGCCAATACAAAACATACACATTCTAAAAGCAGAAGCTTTTTAAGGTATAGCAGTTAATAATTGCGCTAAACTTCCTCAATGGGTTTGTAAATATTTGGTAGCGTAATTTTAAAATGCACCGCCAGTAACCGAACGGTGATTACAATTATAATACCCCCTACATATGGATAGGCGTCTTTTAATGGTAGTTTTTCTAATAAAAAATACCCTATTCCGCCTAAAATACATGCGGTGGCATAAACTTCTTTTCTGAAAATTACAGGAATTTCATTACACAAAATATCTCTTATAACCCCTCCAAAACTAGCGGTAATAGTCCCTAAACCCACACACATAACAGGGTGAAGACCAATGGCAATCCCTTTTTGAATTCCTACCATAGTATATAAGCCAATACCAATAGTATCAAATAAAAATAAAGACCTACGCAGGTATTTTAATTGATTTCTAAAAATAACGGCAGCCGTTACGCTCCCTAATATGGTAGCTAAGTAAACCATATCCTGCAACCACACTACAGGAGTACTTCCTATTAAAATATCACGCAGCGTACCACCACCAACGGCAGTAACGAAGGCAATAATAAACACTCCGAAAATGTCTAGCCTTTTATCCATCGCCATCATCACTCCTGAAATAGAGAACGCAATAATCCCTAAAATATCAATTGCAAAATAAAACATATCTAATCTTGTGTGTAATAACTATAATCTTTAATAACAATATCTACAAATTCTATAGCCATGATATCTGTCGTAATTACAGCTACATCTTTAATTTTTTTACTTAATTCTACAATCACGTTATGATCTCCTTTTCTACGGGCATCATCAAACATTTGCTTAATGGTTTGCATTTCGCGATCACTAAATACCGTTACTTGAGGAAACTTAGGCACATAACCTTCTGGTAATTCTCTTAGCACAGTATCTCTAATACTTATTCTTTTCTTCTCACTAATAACGGTGGTCCCTGCAGCCATATCTCCTACGCGTTGGCCATTACCACGGAGCAAAATTGTTAATACCGCAACCCCACCTGAGCTTAAAGATATATCCAAAATTCGCAAAATCCATCGAACAAAATAATTTGCAAATGTAGGGTTAGATCCGTCAAGTTTCACCACTCTAATTTTTAAAGCACTTTTCCCAACCGTTTTACCATTATTAAAGGTTTCCAATAATAAATAGTACAAAAACGGAGGTAAGGAAAACAGCATATACATCGTCCAAGAATCTCCAGAATCTAAATCTAAAGAAACCATAAGGATTATAACCAAGATATAATAGGCTACAATTATGAGGGTATCGATTAAAAACGCCAGCATTCTATCTCCTAAATGAGCCGTATTTTGACTTATACTAATATTTTGAGCGGTTTCTATTTGAAATTGTTCCATATTTTACTTTCTTTGAGTAAATACCCAAGGTTAATGCGCGAGGCTGCTTTCGTCAAACAAAATAAAGACAAATGGACAACTTTTGAAAATGTCCTAGCAAAGAAAACAGAAATAAATCCTGATGAACTTTCTGACCTTTATATTGAAATTACAGATCACTTAAGTTATGCTAAGACCTTCTATCCGCAAAGTAATACTGAATTTTTTCTAAATACATTAGCAGGTCAAGCCCATAGGCAAATCTATAAAACAAAACGAGAATCTAAGAACCGTATTGTACGCTTTTGGAAAACAGAATTTCCGACCATGTTTTACCACCACCAGCGAGAACTATTAATTGCTTTTCTAGTCTTTGGTTTTTTTGTTGCTGTAGGTGTTTTCTCTTCGGCCAGCCAAGGAGACTTTGTCCGTTCTATTTTAGGCGATGGCTATGTAAATATGACTCTTGAAAACATAGAGAACAATGACCCCATGAAAGTATATAAGGAACAAGGGGAATTTAATATGTTTCTAGGAATAACAATTAATAATATTAGAGTAGCACTCATGGCTTTCGTTTACGGCATATTGCTTGGCGTAGGTACTATCTATGTGCTTCTTAGAAATGGTTTAATGCTAGGCTCTTTTCAGTACTTCTTCTTTGAAAAAGGCTTGGGATGGGAATCTGTAAGAACCATTTGGATACATGGTACTATAGAAATATCTGTAATCATTATTGCGGGATGCGCAGGCCTAGTACTCGCTAACGGCCTATTGTTTCCAGGTACCTACCCCAGAATAGATTCTTTTAAAATGGGTGTAGTAAACGGATTAAAAATTGTGGTGAGTACCATCCCATTTTTTGTCATCGCTGGTTTTTTAGAAGGCTTTATCACTAGACATACAGAAATGCCAGATTGGTTAGCTATTTTCATTATTCTGGCTTCCTTATCTTTAATTATATTTTACTATATTATTTACCCTATACAACTCCATAAAAAAAACCAACCACATGAATAACCAATTTATAGACTTTAAGCAAAAGCGTGAACTTGGCGATATTTTGTCAGATACCTTTGCTTTTTTACGTACACAATTTAAACCATTTTTCACTACCTTTTTTAAAATTGTAGGCCCTTATTTGGCGGTTTTCTTAATTAGTTACGGATTTTATTTTTCTAGTTTCTCTTCTATCATAGATTTCAATGCGAGTACAGATTACGGAGTCAACCCTTTAGATGTATTTTCAAGTGTCGCTTTTATTATTGCGGCCATTGTTTTACTATTTTCTGGTATTGCCACCTATGTACTTTCACAAGCAACCACCCTTTATTACATACAATCCTATACCGAAAATAATGGAAATATCAACGATTCTGAAATTAGAAAAAATGTCTATAAAAATTTCTGGAGTTTTATAGGCCTAGGTATTTTAGTTATTTTATCCGTAGGGGTCGCCTTTTTATTCTGCTGTATTCCTGGCATATTCTTATATGTACCGCTTTCTTTAAGTTTTGCTATTATGGTGTACAGTAAACGAAGTGCTACTGACTCTTTTGGTTATAGTTTTGATTTGGTTAAAGATTATTGGTGGATGACTTTTGCTACTATTTTTGTGGTAGGCCTTATTGTTACTTTTGCCTCCTATGCTTTTAGCATTCCTGCTGTTATATACCAATACTTCAAGATGGGTATATTTTCTGGAGAACTGGATTCAGAAACCATGGGCGTAAATTTTGTAGACCCCATCTATATCGTACTTAATTTAGTTTCTACACTCGCACAATTCTTACTTAATATCATATCGCTCGTTGCTGTCACCTTTATTTATTTCAACCTTAATGAAATAAAGAATAATGAAGGAACTATGGAGCGTATTCAAAAATTAGGAGGAGACCTAGATTCATAAATTCTATGAGCAAACTGCTATTTCTTTTTTTAATTTTCTGTAGTTTCCTAGTACCTATACAGGCACAGCAAGATTCGTTAGTACGCTATGACGATACCCGTTTAACAGTTAAAGAAATTACAAAGGATGACCTTAATACCTATCAAGGTGATCCTGATTTTAATTATGAAGAAAATGTAAAAGAGGCTTCCTGGTTAGATGATGTTTGGGCTTGGTTTCAAAATATCCTTAAACGCATGTTTGAATGGATCTTTGGTATAGATGCTGCTGTAGGACCATTAGCATTTTTCCTAAAAATACTTCCGTACCTTTTGTTGTCATTTTTAATATTTCTCTTAATTCGTTTCTTTATAAATGCGAATTTGCGCAACCAAAACAACAGCGCAACCAATGCCAATAGCGTTGGCTTATCTGAAGAAGAAAATATTATTAAAAACGAAAATATTGATGATCTTATTGCGAATGCTGTAGCTAATAAAGAGTACCGCTTAGCCATCCGATATTCATATTTAATGATTTTAAAACTCCTTACGGATAAGGATATGATTCAATGGGAATTGCAGAAGACCAATTCAGATTATCTAAATGAACTAACGCAAGAACAATTAAAATCACCCTTTAAAGCCAGTACCCGCCTCTATGAATATATTTGGTATGGCGATTTTACGATAGATGAATCCAAGTATCAAAAAGCTGCCTTAGCTTTTGCTACTTTAAAAAAGAACATCAATGAAAATTCGTAAAACAAACATCATTTATATCATTATAGGGGTATTCACCTTAGCGCTCATATTATACCTAGAGTACAATAAGAAAGAAGAACTCAATTGGTTCCCTTCTTATGTGGCTCAACATAAAATTCCTTATGGGACTAAGGTATTTAATGATATTTTAGAACAGAAATTTGCAACCACCACCCCTGTAACGGTACCTCCTTTTAAGTTTCTTGAATCAAAAGATACCGAAGAACAAAGTACGTATCTCTTTATCAATAATTCGGTTTCATTCCAAAAAGCAGAATTAGAAGCCCTCTTAGATTGGACAGCCAAAGGAAATACATTATTTATTGCCTCTTCTAATTTTGAAAAAGAATTATTAGACACTCTGCATTTAGAAACAAAAAGTCTTTTTGGCGATGAAGGTTTGGCGCATGAATTTCAACACCGTTTGGTAAATCCGCAATTAAATTCTAAAATAAAATATCAATTTAAAAAAAGTTATAGCACCATGTATTTTAGCCAATTGGATACGCTAAATACGGTGGTTATCGGAGAAGTATCTAATGGTTCTGGGAATAATTCAGATTTTGAGACACATCCTAATAGTATTCAACAACAATTCGGGGCTGGAAAAATTATTCTAACCACCTTCCCTATAGCCTTTACTAATTACTTTATTTTAAAAGATAATAACAGAAATTATACGGCTGGGATGTTGTCGTATATAGATGAAGAAAAACCAATCTATATAGACGCTTATTATAAAAGCGGCAAAAAATTCTATACGTCTCCTATGTATATTTTTTTAAATACAAAAGAGTTAAAATGGGCGTACTACATGATTATTATTGGAGCATTAGTCTATGTACTTTTTGAAGGGAAACGGAAACAAAGAGCGGTACCAATTGTTAAGCCATTACAGAATCAAACCTTAGCGTTCACCAGGACTATTGCAGAAATGTATTATGAAAAGGGAGATCGTAAAGCTATTGCACAACACAAGATAAGTTACTTCTTAGAATACATTCGGTCTCATTTTTATTTAAACACCTCAGAAGTTAACGAAGACTTTTTTGAAAATCTTGCGGCAAGAACGCATCATGACCCACATGAAATTAAAGACTTGTTTTTAATCTTTAGCTCAATAAAACACAAAGAATTTATAACCGATGCAGCTTTGATACAACTCAATACTGCTATAGAAAATTTTAAATCAAAAGCTCATGGAAAATAACGATACCAATACAAACGATTTAAGTTTTGATAACAGAATACCCTTAGAAGATTTGAAGAATGCTGTAGAAGCTATAAAAACAGAATTGGCCAAAGTAATTATTGGGCAAGAAAATTTTATAGAATTATTAATTGTTTCTCTCTTAGTAGAGGGTCATGTGCTTATAGAAGGAGTGCCTGGAATAGCAAAAACGGTTACGGCAAAACTGTTTGCAAAAACGTTACAAACAGATTTTAGTCGTATCCAATTTACGCCAGACTTGATGCCTAGTGATATTTTAGGAACTTCTATTTTTAATGTAAAAACTTCTGAATTTGAATTTAAAAAAGGGCCTATTTTTTCTAATATTATTTTAATTGACGAAATAAACCGTGCTCCTGCTAAAACACAAGCTGCCATGTTTGAAATCATGGAAGAGGTACAAGTAACTATGGATGGTACTACTTATAAAATAGCCGAACCGTTTATGGTCTTAGCCACACAAAATCCTATTGAACAAGAAGGCACATATGCATTACCAGAGGCACAATTAGACCGTTTCTTGTTCAAAATTAAGGTAGACTACCCTATATTAGAAGAGGAAATAAAGATTATACAAACGCATCATGATCGCAAAGGAAGTAAGCCTCAAGGATTAATAAATGCAGTGATTTCTCCTGAAAAACTGTTAGATTATAAGCAAAAGATTCAAGAGATTGTAGTAGAGGAAAAAATTATAAGATATATCGCAGAAATTATTTCTAAAACACGTAATCATCCACATTTATATCTAGGAGGTTCTCCAAGAGCTAGTATTGCTACATTGAATGCTGCAAAAGCCTTTGCTGCCATTGATGGGCGCGATTTTGTAATCCCTAATGATATCAAGCGAGCTTTAGTTCCTGTCTTGAATCACAGGGTTATCTTAACACCAGAACGTGAAATGGAAGGCATGAGTACCGATAGCGTAATCAAAATGATTATGGAATCTGTTGAGATACCGAGGTAGTTGAAATAGCCACCAAAAACGGCAATACACACCACCTTTTTACACTTAAACCTGTAGTTAATTAAAAGCAAATGAATTTTTTAAAATCGTTTTACATACATAATTCCTTTTTTAGGTATATCGCTATTTTATCAGCGTTATTTATTGTGTCGTATTGGGTAAAATGGCTTTATCCTATTGCTTGGATAACTACATTTTTTCTAATGAGCCTTTTTGTTTTAGATATCTTTTTATTGTACCGCTCCAAAAATGGCATCGATGCCAGCCGAATAGCCCCTCAGAAACTATCAAATAGCGATCATAATACCATCACTTTAAATTTTAGAAGTTTTTACCCTTTCAAAGTACTTATCACGATTATTGATGAGCTACCCGTACAATTTCAAAAAAGAGATTTTGAATACCCTACAACGCTTACAAAAGGAGATAAGAAACAATTTGATTACACGGTACGCCCCGTAGATCGTGGTGAATATGTTTTTGGAAATTTAAATATTTTTGTTTCTTCAACCTTAAAAATGGTAAAACGCAGGTATATATTTCAGAAAGATGAAATGGTTCCTGTGTACCCTAGTATTATTCAAATGCAACAGTATGATTTTCTTGCAATGAGTAATAATTTAACCGAATTTGGGCTTAAAAAAATTCGTAGAATTGGTCACACCCAAGAGTTTGAACAAATTAAAGAATATATTGCTGGTGATGATTTTAGAACCATTAATTGGAAAGCCACTGCTAAAAGAAGTCAGCTGATGGTAAATCAATACCAGGATGAAAAATCACAACCTATCTATTCTATTATAGATACTGGAAGAGTCATGAAAATGCCTTTCAACGAGCTTAAATTAGTCGATTATGCCATTAATTCTACCTTAGCTTTTTCTAACGTCGCTTTAAAAAAGAATGATAAAACGGGGATGATTTCTTTTTCTAAAAAGATTGAAACTTTTCTACCTGCAGTTCAAAAAATTACCTATTTAAATACTATTTTAGAAAAACTATATAACATCACTACGGCCTTTACAGATTCTGATTTTGGTTTGCTCTACGCACATATTAAAAGAAAGGTAAACCACAGAAGTCTGCTTTTACTATATACCAATTTTGAACATATTTCTGCCATGCGCAGACAGCTTCCCTTTTTAACCGCTATCGCAAAAAAACATGTGTTAGTAGTTATCTTTTTTGAAAATACAGAGTTAAAAGAACTTATAGAAACCAATGCAGAAGACATTCAAAGCATTTATCACAAAACAATTGCTGAGAAATTTTCCTTAGAAAAGCGATTAATGCAGAAAGAACTGCAACAATATGGCATACAAACCATACTTACAAAACCAGAACATCTTACCGTAAACACCATAAATAAATATTTAGAGATAAAGGCGAGAGGCCTATTATAACAAACATTCTGATTGCTACAAAGAACAATTATCTATTCATTAGAAGCGTTTAAAATCTACTTTATTGATAGAAAATAGTTTTAAAATTGAGGATATTAATTATTTAGCTTTATTTTTAGAACTTACTAATGAATACCTACCACCATGAAAAACACTCTTTTAATCTTATTACTTTTAATTGCATCTACCCTACAAGCACAAGAAACATATTTGATGTGGAACGATGTAGACACTCAAAGATTCGGAAAAGAAACTATTTTTAAAACAGATAACAAACCGCTAGAAGGAGCTTATAAAATTGCAGAAAATAGTGGTGCCTATACCCAAGCTACTTTTAAAAATGGTAAAATGGTAGGTACTAAGAAAGATTTTGATTTTACTGGTAAATTAGAACAAGAAATTACCTTTAATGAAAATGGGCAAGCAGATGGCAAAAGCACATCTTACTATTCTAATGGTAAAGTATATGAAGATTTCATGTATAAAAATGGTCTGAAAGAAGGCGAATGGAAAACATACACCAATAAAGGAGTTCTTCAAAAAATAGAATCTTACAGTAGTGATTTAAAGAATGGTAAATGGGTAGCACATCTTAAAGATGCTAGTACCGGAACAAAACTTATAGAAACATCTTACTATAAAGATAATGAAGCAACGGGCAAATGGAATCAAAAAACAGAAGACGGCCGCTTAATCTGGGAAAAAAATTACTCCGATGCTAAAGACTATTCTAAAAAGGAATACTTTTCTAATGGGAAATTAAAATCAGAAGAACTATACAAAGACAATAAGTTAGACGGTATTTGTACATATTACAGCTCTGCAGGAATCATCCTTAGCGAGAAAAAATATGAGGCTAGTTACTTAAAAAATCTAGTTAATTTTTATGCTAATGGTACAAAAAAAGAAGTGGCAGATTCTAAAGACGGACACCGTCATGGTCCTTACCAACTATATTCTGAAGATGGCACCCTTATTCTTGAAGGGCAGTTTACCATGGGCTACAAATCTGGTGAATGGAAAAGCTATACAGATGATAAGATGCTAAAAGACATGTATACTTTTGAGGATAGTAGAAAAAAAGGTCCGGCTAAGACGTATAATGCTGCGGGTAAAGTAGAAAGTGAAGGTGAGTATCTAAACCATGTAAAAACTGGGCTATGGAAGTACTACAAGCTTAACGGAAAGGTTTCTAAAGAAACGGAATACAAAAATGGAAATGTTGTTTCTGAGAAAAAATACAATTAATTTATAAAGAACAACCACTAAGTACAACAACGGGAATACTTAGTGGTTATTTTTTGCTTTAAAAATACTAAAGCACGCTAATTGTAAGTTATCAGAAATCAACGATGGAATATTTAGAAAAAATAGATTGGCCTTTTATTTGGAGTATAGTAAGAGATACCGTAATTCCACATTCAGGCACCTTAATTTTTAACACCCTCTTATTTCTATTTTTAGGTTTCGCAATTTCACTTACCTACTCCATAGTCATTGCAAAGAAAAAATTACTCAAAAGAAAACCAAAATACTATAACTGGGCTGTGAAATTATACATCCCTATTGTCATACTATCTTTCTTATATGTTTTTGGGCAGATTGGTCTTATCCGTGGCATTTATAAATGCTTAGAAAAAGAGAAAACAAACATTGTCACTGGAATCTACACCAACACTCTAGGTTTTGCCTTTGAAACCGAAGAATCTAAAAATGATTTCATTGGCAAAATACAAGCCACTGCTATAGATACCAAAAACCGGTCTGATGAGTTTATCTTTCAATTGAGAAAAGAATCAAAAAATCACAACTCTGGCTATTCGCTCGTAGATTCAGGGAAAAATAAAATAGCTGATTATTTAATTACAAAATACGGTACAGACATTTACAAAGCAGGAGTGTATGCCATGCTTAATCTTGCCGTTGCAAAAGCTGCACACACCAATTTAGATGATGTAATGGCTTACGATGATTTTAGTGCAGGAATGGATTTTCTAATTTCTGTGGGTCATAGAGATATTGAAATAGCCGTGTTAGAAAAATTAGACACTTGGTTTACTTCTTTACTAAGTAATCAATACTGGGCCATGGTAAAGTCTTTACTTCTACTAGCTTTTATTATTGTACTTATCCCTATTGCTGAGTTCTTTATCTATAAAAAATGGATTGAACCAAAACTCCTTGAGAAAGAGCTTTTAGCGGCGCAAGAGCATAAACCCAATCCCGTAGGAACTCCTCTAGAATAACCTGTTTGTCTATGCGGCCAAGCTATTTTAAGGAATGTATTAAAGATTTACTGACCCCCATCGTATGATATATTAGATAGTAAAAATCTAAAAAAATAGAATAGTAACAGCATCTAGGAATAGCTTATGAATTTAAAATATACTTTAGGAGCCATCATCACTATTCCATTATTACCACTTTTATATTTTCAAGGCAAAAAAATTAAAAAAAGTGTTCCACGGTTACCCGAGGCAAAAAAACCCAAAGGAATTTCAACAACCACTTCAGAAAAAACGTTTCATTTACTCACTATCGGAGAAAGTACCATTGCAGGTGTGGGTGTAGTTACCCATCAGGAAGGTTTTACCGGTAGTTTAGCTAATGAGCTAGCTAGCAAATTACATAGGAATATAAATTGGACTGTATTTTCTAAAAGCGGCTATACTGCAAAAAAGGTAGACAAGAAATTAATTGATAAAATTCCTGAACAACCTATAGATTTAATAGTTATTGGACTCGGTGGTAATGATGCTTTTGAACTCAATGGTCCAAAAAAATGGAATAATGATGTCCGTAATCTTATTACAAGTCTTAAAGCAAGATTCAAAGACGTTCCAATTGTATTTACTAACATGCCTCCCATTAAAGAGTTTCCTGCCTTTACTGGCTTAATAAAATTTACTATCGGTAATCTTGTAACGATATTGGGAGATGAATTAGAAAAAGTGGTTAAAGATTTTGATAACGTATATCATTATACCCGACCAGTTAGTTCTATAGATCTTATAAAACGTTATGACCTCAAAATTAGCAAGTCAGATTTTTTCAGTGATGGCGTACACCCTTCTAAAATTACCTATCAAATTTGGGCTAAAGATATTTCAAATTTCATTCTACAATCTCCAGAAATAAAAAAAGCAATTGGCTTTTAATTTTTTAAACGCTTACACCGTTGATTCCTCTGGCATAATTTTTAATTTTACAGAAAGTCCGCGCTTTATGGAGAAAATAACTAGTATTTTTAATTTTCAGGATTTAAAAATATCCTACAACTAGAATAGTTAACTACCCTAACAATTTGTAGCACCAAAAAACAAATGAACATACAAGAAGAATTAAACGGCGTTCAAGACTATTTTTCACCGAGAATCGTTACCGCAGTGAATGATCAATATGTGAAAGTAGCTAAAATTAAAGGAGAAGATATTCCTTGGCACCAACATGAAAATGAAGACGAACTGTTTTTTATCATTTCTGGTGAACTTTTAATGGAAGTTGAGAATGAACCCAACAAAATTATGAAAACGGGAGATTTATTTGTGGTCCCTAAAGGAATTAACCACAGGGTTTCGTCTAAAGAAGAATGTGCCATCATGCTCATAGAAACAAAAACTACCAAACATACGGGTGCTATAGAAACGAACATTACTAAATCAATCAAAGAACAATCCTATTAAAGCAGCCTTTCAAGATAGATACTGCTTAAAAATTAAATAAATCAACCACCAACACCCTTTACATTGAAAAAGAAAGTTCACTATTTTATCAACAACAATCCTATATTCTTAAAATTTATTTACGGACTCATTATCCTTAATATTTTAGCCATAATATTAGCCTCTTATAAAGAAATCCGATTCAATTACAGTCAGGTTTTAGAAAATTTCGAATTGTTTTCTGTCGTAATTTTTTCTTTAGAATATATTATAAGACTTTGGACTGCAGATTTAGAATATAAAAAGGGAGGCGCTTTTTCAAAAAGAATAAAATTTGCAACCTCTGCCTATGGTATCATTGATATCCTAGCGATACTTCCCTTCTACTTGCCTTTATTCTTCCCTTTTGATTTAAAAGTCTTAAGAATACTCCGACTCTTTAGATTACTTAGAATTTTTAAATTAGGTAGGCTTTCAAAATCCATGAAAACAATTACCAATGTTCTAAAAGAAACGAAGTCTGAATTATCTATCACTGTATTTGTAGCGTTTGTACTGCTTATTCTATCCTCTACCCTTATGTATTATTTTGAGAACGAAGCCCAGCCAGAGAAATTTGAAAATATAGGACAAGCATTATGGTGGTCTGTAGCCACACTTACTACCGTTGGTTACGGTGATGTGTACCCTGTAACTGGCGTGGGAAAAATATTAAGTGCAATTATTGCGTTAATAGGAATAGGCTTTATTGCTTTACCCACAGGTATCATAAGTTCAGCTTTTATAGATAAGGTACAAACGGATAAACAAAAAAAAATAGACAATATGCATATTTGCGAATGCCCAAAGTGCGGAGCCAAGCATGAAAAAAATGTTATTTAAAAGAGTTACAACAACTAATATGGACGTCGTAAACTTAAATATAAAAATATATGGATCAAATTGAATTTCCTGTTATTAGAATCAACAGTAAAACCTGGTCTGACCCAGAAGAAGCTATTCCGCTTGAGACCCACTATATTTACACTCCAAAAACAACCATTTTTAATCAGTTTTATCTAAATAAAGAAGTTGCCGATTGTAAGGGTACCATCTATAAAATCATAGACAGGAAGCAACCTGATAATTTTTGGCGTGTTATTTTTAGTTTTATTCCGGGAGTTTATAAAGCTGAATTAGTCTTTCAAAGTATTTCTAAAACAATAACACTACCTGCCTTGAAGGAGGATTTGATTATGGGTATAAAACGCTTTGAAACTGAAGACACCAAAAATATCACCAAAGATTGGATTGCAGAAACAGAAAGCGCAAACAGCATCAGAGAAATGCTTGCAGGAGCATAAAAGAAAACTAAATACTGGTTTCAACATAAAATCAATAAGGGGTTTATATAATTGACGGTGAAAACCTCAACTATCAATTTCTAATGTAATACGAGAATATTTTGATTGAAGAAACGCTATTGTTGATTACCTTATTAGATGAAAAGTCTAAAACCTATTCTATAGAAAGAGTACAATTAAAAAATACACTACAACAGTACAGCTAATCTCTAAAATAAATTCTCTTGAACGAAATTGAAAAACCAAAAGATCGCGGACACTTAAGACAAGTTTTAGGGAAGGAATACTTTATTCTCAAACGGAGGTACCATTGGTTATTTACAAATCGCACCTATGCAAAAACGACTAACAATGAAGGTCATGAGCATTCTGTTTTTTACCACAAATCTCTCGTATTAAGACCTTTAAAAGACGTAGATATGTATCTTCAAGAGAATAAGAGAACGAACCTTAGCATAGCCATTAAACATTTGCATGAAATAGAAATAAAACCGAATGAACATTTCTCATTATGGAAACTTGTGGGGCGTCCTACAAAAAGGAAAGGCTATTTAGAAGGGCTGGTATTAAAAAGTGGCGCTATTGATCGAGATATTGGAGGTGGACTCTGCCAATTGGGCAATCTTCTCTTTTGGATATTTGCTCATAGTCCTTTAACCATTACGGAACGATACCGCCATGGATTTGATGTTTTCCCTGATGTAAATAGGAAGGTTCCTTTTGGTGCAGGAGCTACGCTATCCTATAATTATATAGATTTACAGGTAAAGAATGAAACTAAACATAGTTTTGTAATTAAATTATGGTTAGATAAAACACACTTAAACGGAGAGCTATTTTCCAATACTAAAATTAAAGAATCTTATAAAGTCGTAGAGCGTAATCATCAAATAAAACAACAATCTTGGGGTGGTTATTCTAGACACAACCAAATAGTGAAGATAACCAATACAGGAGAAACTGAAACAGAGGCAATGATTGTAGAAAATCATGCTATTATGATGTACAATCCGTTTCTACAAAACAAAGAAGAGTAGCGCTGACATACCATTAAAATCAATACCACCCTACATAATTACACTACACTAAGAGAAATTGAAATCAGTAACGCCTTATTCTAAATCGCTCTTTGCTTGCGTCACGTTTTGAAAAGAAGGAAAAGTTTCTGTAATACTCCCTACCCCCTTTTTGTTAACTTTAAAAATAACGTCTTTAGATGTGGTAAATAATAATACCGATAAAAAAGGATTTTTAATATGTGGTTTTACAACCTCTAAAGCTTCTTCCAAGCTCAGCTCTTGCTCTTGATCTTCTGTGTCTCTAGACCGGTATCTAAACTTAAGCAATACTTTAAAACCCTTATCAGAATAGACTGGTCTTAAAAATATATTTTTTAATTCGGGCTTACCAATGGTCTTTGCCATAGTTAACTTAGCAAAGCGGCCTTCTTGAATACTATTTTTTACTTGTTCCCAGAAAAGAACAAACACTTCTTGATATGGCATAAACTAAGGGTATTATTGAAAAATTTATTTAGGCTTCAAAAATACTACTATTAATTCAAATCAAAAATTTGAATTGACATCAAATACTCGTTCACTAGAAATAACAGGTCGAAACCTACATATGTAGCCCGCGCCTAAGTACACCTATAATTGTCTTTATTTTATTCCGAGAATTTTATTGAAAGTTCTTACTTCACATTGATAAAAACGAACTAACTTTTGTTTAAGAGTTTTTAAAAAATCATGCATGCTATTGAAGTTTAACTATTTACTATTGGACGCCAAATAAAAAAAATGTTACACTTTCTATATAAAAAACGCGCATTATATACATCAGAACAAAGCAACCTAATAAATTTCTTAGTATTTTTAAAAAGCGTTAAAAATAGCATCTAATGAAAAAAATACTACTTGTTTTGATTACGGTCTTATGTTTTACAGGCATAAAAGCCCAAAGTATTAAAGGTGCTTGGGAACGCTATTACACCAATGATAAAGGAGAGCAGATTAAAAGTGTGGTTATTTTTTCTGATGGCTACCAGGTATTAACCAATTATAATGCTACAACTGGAGCTTTTATTGATTGTAATGGTGGTACCTGGCGTTTAGATAAGGAAACCATTACTGAGAAAGTTGAGTTTGATTCACAAAGACCAAAAAGAATAGGTACTGAAGTCAGTTTTAAAGTGGCAATAACCGATTCTACACTGACAAAACTAGAAGGTGCTATCCAATTTCATAAAATAGATGATGGCCGTCCTGGAGCTTTACAAGGAGCTTGGTTAATGTCTGGACGTATTAAAGATGGAGAGCAACAAACAAGAGACACTACACTTCCTAGAAAAACCATGAAAATATTATCCGGAACACGCTTTCAATGGATTGCCTATAATACCGAGACCAAGCAGTTTATGGGAACAGGTGGTGGCACCTATACAACACAGAATGGCGTTTATACAGAATCCATCGAATTCTTCTCTAAAGATAATTCCAGAGTTGGTGCTAGCCTAGATTTTGACTATCAGATCAAGGATGGCAATTGGCATCATTCTGGAAAATCTAGCAAAGGAAACCCCATTTACGAGATTTGGAGTTTACGTAAGTAATAGGACCAATCCCTAATTAGTATGGCTTTGGAGTAAAGATGAAGGTCAAAAATAAACACCCCTAGAGAGCCCAACTAACCATCTACATCTGAACAGAAATTATGACTTCACAAATTTAAAACTAGCCTACCTCAAGTCGTGCATATGTTCCACCTAAGAAGTATATTTTGAAACCAAAATAACTTATACACTAAAAAATACTGATTACAAGAACCACATACTATCTAATTAGCTCCTACGTTGAATATATAAACCACACTAAAAATTATAATATGGATATTTTCAATTCAAACAGAAAATTAGAAGAATTAGTAATGTTCGGAATTGATTGGGGTATATTTCTTCGTCATGATATGGAAGGCCAAATTGCTCCTTTCATGTATTTAAAAAATGGAGATGAAGAGTATGTAAGGATGCTGATGACTGATGGTGATCCTTTAGAATATGCAAAAAAAGTTTTAGCCCAAGAAGAAAAACCTTTTCAACAATTTATTGTTGGGTACGAAGGATATCTGAGTGATGATACTAAGGAAAGGGTAGATACAATTATCGTACATGGTTTTGATGTAACTCAAGAAAAAGGAGTTTCACTTGGTCAGATGTTTTCACCTAAAGAAAATGGTGCTTTTAAGAAAATTGATAAAGTAACCTTCCTTGGAAATCCGGATGTAATCATACCCTTACAACCAAATTTAAATCCTGATTATTCCGTTGAGGAAATAGGATTTAATGCAATAGCCTTAGGTGATAATGAAACAGGCCTAACTAAGTATGTTGCTATACTTACACATGACAGTCCTACCATAATTGCTAATACCTGCAAGCAATTTCTAAGAGGTAAATTTTCTTCCGAAAAGGCGCATGAATTAAGTGGTGATTTTGAAATTAAAATTACGGATAATTGCATAAAAAACACAGAACTGCTAAGCTTCTTAGTTACAAACGCTATTAATGAAGTACTTACTATGGATACTATTACAAGTTGGGGTGACAAGTATAAGAGAAAAGTATCTATTTCAGCTACTTATAATAATGAAAGTATATATGAAGTAGCAATCAATGATAAGCCTTTAGTTAATGTTTCCAAAAAGCAAGAAATTGATATATCTAAACTAACGACAACAGAATTGGATCAAAAATTTATGGAGATTATAAACATACCTAATGCTAGGACAAACATAGAAGCGTTAACTAAAATGTCTGAACTCTTAAAGGAATATGAAAAAAGAGGTATTTCTACCCCTGATAAACGAAATTCTGTAAAATCAGGGAACATTGTAGAAAAAAAATGGTGGCAATTTTGGAAATAAGTTTTACGTAGTACCAACCTTAACACATTTGAAATTTAAAGCTAATAAAACCTATTTTTTACATGGAAAACTGTACTCTTTACAGCCACAAACTAGAATTTAAAAACATTGTCCAATTACTTAAAAAGCACGTACCAAAGGCCCATATTGATATACAGGATCAGGAAGAAAACAAATCAATTGTAGCCACTCTCAAAGGTGGTTTTTTCAGCAAGCCTAAATCCTTAAAATTAAATTATCGTCAAAGAAAAAATCCTTCATATACGCTTGATAAAGTGGAGTGTGGCCTAACCCAAAACTTAGACGGTATGGTCAATTATATTCAGACATTTCCGGCTGATAATGAAGCTATAAAAAACAAATTCTTACACAAAGTAAAAGCTGTAAATTCTGAGATTGCTTTTCTGGCAACGCCAGAAATAACCCATGAATTTGAAACCTTTCTACGAGAATTAGTCCTGGAGTTGGACGCATACATCTTTGCTCAACCCAACAAATTATTCACTAAATCAAGAGGCCAATATTTTGCAGATAAGCACCTAAACCTAATAATAGATAACACTGGTGCCTGCGAAATTCAAGAATTAGAAGTAAATGTTGATGCTAAATATCTCGATCCACCCGCAGAAAGCTATACTAAGGAACAAATAGAACGCAAAGAAAAATCAGAATCTTTTTTAGAACAGCATGGGATAAAAACGAACAAGAATTTGCCCTGCACTATTGATGTTACCACAATAAAAATAAGGACTAATAAAGAACTAATTGATAGAGCCTATGCCTTACTCGTTATTGCCGCTAAAGGCGAGGGTGTAGAACAAGAACATTTAATAAAAACTGTTAAAGCCAAACAAATTGATGGTTTTTCGCCCTATGAAACGTTTATATATGACACAGCAACCTTAAGCGATCAAGAAAGAGCGTATGCCACTTGGCGTTATGAAAGTTTGTATGTAGTCTTATGGGCCTTAGGAATAACAGAAGAATTAAAATATCCAGACGAAATTTGTGACGTTAGTGCTATTGTAAGTGCCATTTTCCAACCTTCACGAGAAGATTTTGAAAAAATGGTTAAATTAAAAAGTCCCTTTGAAATTTTAGATGAACTAGATAAGACCTACCGCATGAATTGGGCTTGCGTAGATGCCAGAATCAGCGGGAACGAAGTTGCAGGAGGAATAAATTCTAGTGTAGTTTATGAACGGCATTATGCCTTAAATTGGCTTACACACCACCAAAATCAAGATTGGGATGCTATTCAAACAAACACGTAATTATTCGTATTAGACTACAACCCGATTTATTTAGCTCCGTAAACAATAACACCATGAAAAAAATTTTACCCCTCCTTCTATGTATAGTTACCAGCATTATATCTGCACAATCAGAAGCTCATTTAGAAAAATTTAGCACATTAGAACCCGATTTATGGTTGGGTATTTGGGATAGCGCTCATTCTAATCCCAAACTTAAAATAGATACCTTAAGCTATGATGATATTCCTAAAGCCTTAGATTTTAGAGGTACCGTTGTAGAAGCCTTGCAATGGAAAGATACCATAGGAGATAATATTTTAATACAAACCGTAACAGGCCATTTTAATTGGAAAGATTATGAGGATAACGGAACAGACTATATGGAACAAGATAAAGCGGAGCTCTACGCCTATTTATTTACCAAAAACAAAGGAGAATCTAGCTATCAGAGAAAATGGAAAATTTATGACTATACAGAATGTTTTGGGGTAGATTGGTATATAGGGTTTTTAGCAAAAGCTACCACTATTACAGATGTAGATGAGGACGGAATTTCTGAAATCAGCATACCCTATATAAGTGTTTGTCGTGGGGGAATGGACCCTAGTTCCTTGAAAATAATCATGTATGAGAACACTGAAAAATATGCATTAAGAGGTGCTACTATGATTATGTGTGGGTCAGAAAATGCTTATGGCGGAGATTTTACGATGAGTACTACGGTACAAAATAATGCCATCTTCAAAACTTTCTTAGCAGAGCGTTGGGATCGTACTAAATGTGAAAATAACATGCGATTTTAATAGTCCTGCCCTATTCAAAAAACAAATTACCCCTCAACAACAACTTCCGAAGGTCCTTGTCTAAACAACAAGAAAATAACTATTGCTGTCATTCCACATAAACTTAAACCTATAAACAACGGCAAAACAGTAATCGTTATATAACTTCCAATATAGGTAGCAATAGGAATAGAAACAAGGGTAGAAATAAAACCAGTGATCGCCGCCCCTATCCCAGCGATGTGCCCAATAGGCTCCATCGCAATAGAACGCATATTTCCCCAAATAAATCCTAAACAGAAAAATATTAGCGATAGGAAGATCATTAATACTAAAACACTAGGATTAGCACTGCCCCAAAATAAGGCCACATACGTCAAAGAAAGTGATGTAAAAGTAATCAAAGCGATAAAGGCTAATTTTCGCATCCCAAAACGCAATACTAAGGTTCCATTTAAAAAAGTAGAGGTCCCAATAGACACTGCTAAAGCCGCAAATAAATAAGGAAAGGTTTCTTTTAAATTATATTGATCTTCAAAAACATGCTGCGCGGAACTCAAATACACTAAAAAAGCCCCGGTAATAAGACCTGAAATTGTAGTACAAGCTAAAGTCTCTTTATGCTTTACCAATTCTTTTACGCCACTAATAAAAACACGAGAAGTAAACTTCACTTTATATTCTGGATGTAAGGTTTCTTTTTGTCTTCTCCAAAACCATATACCTACAATTAGCGCAAAAAATACTTGCATATAAAATATTGCTTGCCATCCCATATGCTCAAGAATAATTTTACCAAAAGCAGGAGCAATCACAGGAACAAGAATAAAAAATGCAGTAACAAAAGACATGACTTTTGCCATGTAGTTCCCCTCATAAGTGTCTCGAATTATTGATATAGATATAGTTCTTGCTGCAGACAAACCTATACCCTGCAAGATTCTACCAATAATCATAACTTCCAATGAATTTGCAAAAACACAGATGAAACTGGAGACGATAAAAATAAAGAAACCAATGTAGATGATTGGCTTTCTACCAAAACTATCTGATAATGGTCCAAAAAACAATTGTCCTACACCCAAGCCCAAGAAAATCATCGTAATTAACAACTGATGATCCGTAGAATCTAAGGTATTAATCGCTATTCCTATGTCTGATAATGCCGGTAATAATGCATCAATAGACAAAGCTACAATAGACATCAAAGACGCCATTAATGCAATGAACTCAAAATTAGGTTTGGCACTCTCTTTTTTCATCCTGCAAAAATAGCAATAAGCGAGTTCTAAGAAGGTTCTTTTACGTAATCATTTCTGTTAAATAAATGTAGAATTATTAGAAATTTAAGATGCTTAGATTTTTCAATGCTTAAAGCAATGATCCGTTAATCCTATTTATCATTTCGTTCTTTATATTCTATTTCAAATACCTATTTTTGTCACAAAATTCATTGAAATGCTTATAATTGGAATTGCGGGAGGAACGGGCTGTGGAAAGACTACAGTTGTAAATCAGATAATTAACGAACTTCCAATAGGTGAAGTTGGTGTTATTTCGCAAGACTCATACTATAATGATTTATCTCATCTCACGCTTCAAGACCGTCGTAAAACAAATTTTGATCATCCAAATTCCATTGATTTTGAACTCTTAACACAACATTTAAAAGATTTGCGGGAGGGTAAATCAATACAACAACCTGTATATTCTTTTTTAGAATGCAACAGAACAGACGAAACCGTGCCTACGCATCCTAGAAAAGTGATGATTGTAGAAGGTATTTTAATACTTACCAATCCCGAAATTAGAAAAATGTTTGATATTAAAATATTCGTACATGCAGATTCTGATGAGCGTTTGATCAGACGTTTAAAAAGAGATGTAAATGAGCGCGGCTGGGATCTTGATGAAACCATCAGTAAGTATCAGTCTATAATTAAACCTATGCATGAAGAGTTTATTGAACCTTCTAAAGAATACTCTGATATTATTATTCCTAATAATAAATATAATACAGTTGCCGTAGAAATCGTAAAGAGTATTATAAACGAAAAATTGGTGTAATTTAGTAACCTTACGATACGTGCTCAATGAAAATTAAGGAGTTAAAAGAAAAAAAGTGGTTTTCAATAGCTACCAATATGTATGTATTGGTGCTCACCGTATTTGTCATTTGGATGCTTTTTTTTGATACCAATTCTCTTTTAATACATCTTGAACTTAAAAAAGAAATTAATAAGCTCGAGAAAACGAAAGAGTACTTGCAGAATGAAATTATAAAGGATAAAATTATCATTGAAAAATTATCTGACCAAGACGAGCTTAAAAAATTTGCGAGAGAACAATACTATCTAAAAAGAAAGAACGAAGAAATATACTTAATAGAATATGCAGATAGCCTAAAAACGGAGGATGATGAATAATACGAAGCTTTTTAAAGAGTTTACCGATGTTTCTACCCAACAGTGGAAGCAAAAAATTCAGTTTGATTTGAAAGGTAAAGATTATAATGAAAGTCTAGTTTGGGAATCTTTAGAAGGTATTAAAGTAAAGCCGTTTTATAACTCAGAAGATAGCTTTATAGAAAATGCTATCCCGAAGCCGTTAGAACCTTGGAAAATAACACAAGGTATATATGCAGGTAATGAGGAAATTGCAAATAAAAAAGCCCTAAGAGCCATAGAAAAAGGAGCCGAAAGCATTCTGTTTATACTTCCCGACGAACGTATTTCGGTTAAAAGACTCCTTGCTTCTATTAATGTAAAAAAAATAAGTTTATATTTTGACTTTCAGTTTTTATCCTCAGTATACATCCTTAATGCTCATGCATACTTAAAAGGCCTAGAAGCCGAATTCTATTTCAATTTTGATCTAATTCATCACCTGACAAAATCGGGAAATTGGTATGCAAGTGCAGAAGAAGATTTTAGGCAGTTTGATGTTATTGCAGCTTCCACAAAGGCACTAACACTGGATGTTACCAACTACCAAAATGCAGGAGCAAACCACGTACAGCAATTAGCCTATAGCTTAGCCCACGCAAATGAATATTTAAACAGAATACCTGCTGCACAAATTGAAAATTTCCACATCAATTTTAAAATAGCAATAGGTAGTAATTACTTCTTTGAAATTGCTAAAATTAGAGCCTTGCGCTTACTTTACAAGACATTAGCGGCAGCATACGGAGCTCCGCAAGATTGCAATATATTAGCGGTTACTTCTAAAAGAAATAAAACGATATACGACTATAATTCTAATATGCTTCGTAGCACCACAGAATGCATGTCGGCCATATTAGGCGGTGCAAATGCCGTATACAACATTCCTTATGATGCACTATATCATAAAACTAATGAATTTGCGGAGCGTATTGCTCGAAACCAATTAATTGTGCTTAAGGAAGAAAGTTACTTTGATAAAACGACTAATCCTGCAGACGGTTCTTATTATATTGAGAGTATTACAAAACAACTGGCCGAAAAAGCATTGGTGCTTTTTAAAGAATTAGAAAAAGCAGGCGGATTCTTAAGTCAGTTGAAAACAAATACCATCCAAAAGAAAATTAAAGAAAGTGCTCAAAAAGAGCAAGATTTATTTGATACTAAAAAAGAAATACTAGTAGGCTCCAATAAATACGAATCTAGCTTAGATAAAATGAAGGGTGATTTAGAATTATTCCCTTTTGCAAAAAATAAGCCTAGAAAAAGCAGTATAGAACCTATTTTAGAACGAAGATTATCCGAAGAATTAGAACAAAAAAGGTTGGAAAATGAATAGAAAAGACCTTCAACATATTACAATAGACACTTCTTCTCTGCAGGAAACGAGTACTGCACTGAGTGCATTTGAAACTGCGGAAGGTATTGATATTGAATCTTCCTACTCAAAAGACAATCTCAAAAATGTAGAACATTTAAATTTCGCAGCTGGTATTCCTCCTTATTTAAGAGGTCCGTATTCTACCATGTACGTCCTTAGACCATGGACTATCCGGCAATATGCAGGGTTTTCTACTGCCGAAGAAAGTAATGCCTTTTACAGACGTAATTTAGAAGCGGGCCAGAAAGGGCTTTCTGTGGCTTTTGATTTACCCACCCACAGAGGCTATGACAGTGATCATGAGCGCGTAGTGGGTGATGTTGGAAAAGCAGGTGTTGCCATTGATTCTGTAGAAGACATGAAAATTTTATTTGATGGAATCCCATTAGATAAAATGTCGGTTTCCATGACTATGAATGGTGCTGTTTTACCTATTCTAGCATTCTATATTGTGGCTGCACAAGAACAAGGTGTTTCTCTAGAACAATTATCAGGAACCATTCAGAATGATATTTTAAAGGAGTTTATGGTGCGTAATACGTACATCTACCCTCCTACACCCTCCATGCAAATTATTGCAGATATTTTCGAATATACGAGTCAGAAAATGCCAAAATTCAATAGTATTAGTATTTCTGGCTATCATATGCAAGAAGCTGGCGCCACTGCTGATATCGAATTAGCCTATACTTTGGCAGACGGATTAGAATATATTAGAACCGGATTAAAATCTGGCCTTAAAATTGATGAATTTGCCCCTCGCCTTTCGTTCTTTTGGGGAATTGGCATGAATCATTTTATGGAGATCGCGAAACTTAGAGCAGGAAGAATGCTCTGGGCAAAATTGGTAAAGCAATTTGATCCTAAAACCGATAAATCTTTAGCCTTACGCACGCATTGCCAAACCAGTGGTTGGAGTTTAACAGAGCAAGATCCTTTTAATAATGTAGCTAGAACTACTATTGAAGCTATGGCAGCAGTTTTAGGGGGTACCCAAAGCTTACACACCAATGCCTTGGATGAAGCCATAGCATTACCAACAGACTTCTCTGCAAGAATAGCAAGAAATACACAACTTTACATTCAAGAAGAAACCAAAGTAACAAAAACGGTAGACCCGTGGGCTGGTAGTTATTATGTAGAAAGCTTAACCCATGAAATTGCAGAAAAAGCATGGGCCCTTCTAGAAGAAGTTGAAGAATTAGGGGGAATGACTAAAGCTATTGAAGCCGGAATTCCGAAGATGCGTATTGAAGAAGCCGCAGCAAAGAAACAAGCAAGAATAGATAGCAATAGAGACAAAATAGTTGGTGTAAATAGTTACCGATTAGAAAAAGAAGATCCCCTACATATTTTAGAAGTCGACAATCAAGAAGTGCGTAGACAACAACTAGAACGCTTAGCACAAATTAGAGAAGACCGTAATGAAGCTACTGTAAAATCTGCGCTATTAAATTTAACTAATGCTGCTATAGCAAAGGCCGATGGTACCGAACAAACTTCAGAACCTGATAAAAATTTATTAGCTTTAGCAGTAGAAGCGGCTAGCGTACGTGCCACATTGGGAGAAATTAGTGATGCATTAGAGGCCGTTTATAATAGACATAAAGCAGTTATTAAAACATTTACAGGCGTGTATTCTAAAGAAATTCAAAATAATGAAAGCTTTAAAAAAGCTAGGGAGCTTGCGGATGTTTTTGCAAAACAGGATGGTAGAAGACCACGAATAATGGTTGCAAAAATGGGACAAGATGGTCATGACCGTGGAGCAAAAGTAGTTGCAACCAGTTATGCAGACCTTGGTTTTGATGTAGATATTGGTCCCCTATTTCAAACTCCAGCAGAAGCTGCAAAACAAGCGGTAGAAAATGATGTTCATATTTTAGGCGTGTCTTCTTTAGCTGCCGGACATAAAACGCTTGTTCCTCAAGTATTAGAGGAATTAAAAAAATACGGTCGTGAAGATATCATGGTGGTGGTTGGTGGCGTCATACCTAAACAAGATTACCAGTTCCTATATGACGCTGGTGCCGTTGCTATTTATGGACCTGGAACTAAAATAAGTGATGCCGCTATAGAAATTTTAGAAATTTTAATTGATTAGGACGTTTACCCGAATATTTAAGCTTTTGGAACTAAAAAAATATTGTAGTGAATGAAAAATTTGAGAATATAGAAGATACACAAAGTACAAAATAGTAATTTTTAGTCCTTGTATAAATAATGGTATAAGGTGTTGCACTTTTAGTACTTTATCTACTTAAATAGCTATTGAAAATCAATAATTTAGCGCAAAAAAAATTTCAAAATCTGGCATATTGTATCTTTATAGGTAAAAATATTAACCATTTTTAACGCTCTAAGCCACGTTTATTCACGAACTGTTAACAAAATACATTTTTTAGCATTGTAAATAATCGTATTTTTAGCCCCTAACTTACTTTATATTATGGGCAAGATAATAGCCATAGCAAATCAAAAAGGTGGTGTCGGCAAAACCACTTCAACCGTAAATCTAGCCGCAGCCCTAGGCGTGCTAGAGAAAAAGGTCCTTTTAATTGATGCTGATCCCCAAGCAAATGCAACATCTGGTTTAGGTATAGATGTTGACAGTATCGAAATAGGTACCTACCAATTATTAGAACATACAAAGACAGCAGAAGAAATTATCATTTCAACGACGTCTCCTAATGTTGATTTAATTCCGGCGCATATAGATTTAGTTGCGATTGAGATTGAATTGGTCGATAAGGAAGAGCGTGAATATATGATGAAAAAAAGTATATTGTCGCTTAAAGAAAAGTACGATTACATCTTAATAGATTGTGCGCCATCTTTAGGACTACTTACGTTGAATGCGTTAACCGCTGCAGATTCCGTAATCATCCCAATACAATGTGAATATTTTGCCTTAGAAGGTTTAGGTAAATTATTAAATACGATAAAAAGTATACAACGTATTCATAATCCTGAATTAGATATTGAAGGGATGTTATTAACAATGTATGATTCTCGTCTGCGTTTATCTAATCAAGTAGTAGAGGAAGTACGCAAACATTTTAGCGAAATGGTTTTTGATACCATTATCCAGCGTAATGTGAGATTGAGTGAAGCTCCAAGTTATGGAGAAAGTATTATAAAATATGATGCTTCTAGTAAAGGTGCCGTTAATTATTTAAGTTTAGCACAAGAAGTATTAAATAAAAACAAGGAGAAAGTATAATGGCGAAAGCAACCCAAAAACAAGTATTAGGTAGAGGTCTATCTGCTTTATTGAAAGACCCTGAAAATGATATTAAAACTGCATCAGATAAAAATGCAGATAAAGTTGTTGGTAATATTGTAGAGTTAGATTTAGATGCTATTGAGGTAAACCCTTTTCAGCCGCGTTCTAATTTTAATGATGAAGCTTTGCATGAGCTAGCTTCATCTATTCGAGAATTGGGGGTTATTCAGCCAATTACAGTTCGTAAATTAGAATTTAACAAATACCAGTTAGTTTCTGGGGAAAGAAGATTTAGAGCTTCTAAATTGGTAGGATTAGAAACGGTCCCTGCCTATATCCGTATTGCTAATGATCAAGAATCGTTAGAAATGGCTTTGGTAGAGAATATTCAAAGACAAGATTTAGATCCTATTGAAATTGCATTATCCTACCAGCGTTTAATTGACGAAATTCAATTAACGCAAGAAAAAATGAGTGAACGTGTCGGAAAAAAACGTTCTACGATTACTAATTATTTACGTCTACTTAGATTAGATCCTATCATCCAAACTGGTATTAGAGATGGCTTCTTAAGTATGGGGCATGGTAGAGCGCTTGTAAATATTGATAAGAAAGACGACCAACTTGCTTTATATGAACAAATAATTAGTCAAAATTTATCTGTTCGTGATACAGAAAAGGCCGTAAAAGAATACCAAAATCCAAGTGCCAGCCAAAAAGAAACCGTATCTAAAGTAACTAAAACCCCAAGTTTTATTGAAAATAGTTTGAATGATTTTAATTCTTACTTATCTGTAAAAGTTGAGGCGAAGGCTACGGATAAAGGAAAAGGAAAATTAACAATCCCTTTTAATTCTAAAGAGGATTTTGAGCGTATTAAAAAATTAATTCTTGGTGAATAAATTCTTATTTTTTCTACTATTTTTTGTAGGGTTTACTTTTGCGACACACGCACAAGAGGAGCAACCTACACCAAAAGAAGATACTCAATTAGACAGCATTCAAACTGATTTAAAAAGTCAGGGTATTGTTGTTAAAGATTCGGTATTCAAAAAACGTGTTGAAATAAACCCTTTAGCACCCGCCAAAGCTGCATTTTATTCAGCTATAATTCCAGGTTTGGGGCAAGTCTATAATAAAAGGTACTGGAAAGTCCCTATAGTCTACGCTGCCTTAGGAGCCAGTATTTATGCGTACGACTACAACAACACCCAGTACAAACGTTTTAGAACAGCCTTTAAAAGCAGGCAAGCAGGTTTTACCGATGACGAGTTCTATGACTTGGCACCTTTTAGCGATACAGAGCTTACAGAACCTGAGTTTTCTACAGATGCACTACAGGATGCACAAGAAAACTTTCAAAGAGATCGCGATTTAATGGTCTTGGTTACCATTGGCTTATATGTATTGAATATTATTGACGCCAATGTTGACTCTCACCTAAAACAATTTAATGTAGATGATAATTTAAGTGTAGATTTTCAGCCTTACTTAGATTACAACGAGATTACGGCTCAGCCAAATTACGGTATGGCCTTAACTATAAAATTTTAAAGAACATGAAAATTGCACTCTTCGGATATGGAAAGATGGGGAAAATGATAGAAGCTTTAGCGCTAAAAAAGAACCATACTATAGTCGCAAAAATTGACAATGATACCACTGAAATAGATTTTTCTTCTTTTGATGTTGCCATAGATTTTAGTCAGCCTTCATCAGCTTTCAATAATATAAAAATGTGTTTAGAAAACAACACTCCAATTATAAGTGGTACTACAGGATGGTTAGACCGTTATGAAGAGGCTGTTATTTTATGCAATGAAAATAATGGAGCCTTTATATATGCTTCTAATTTTAGTTTAGGAGTAAATTTGTTTTTTGAGCTTAATAATTATTTAGCTAAAATGATGGCGAATCTAAGAGACTACAATGTATCTCTAGAAGAAATACACCATACACAAAAACTAGACGCTCCTAGCGGAACTGCTATAACTTTAGCAGAAAGCATTATCAAAAATACTTCTTATACAGGTTGGGAATTGGATGCCAACAAAGATCACATACTACCCATAAAAGCAATTAGAGAAGCTAGTGTTCCTGGAACGCATAGTGTTACTTACGGCAGTACTGTAGATAGTATTGAAATAAAGCATACAGCACATAATAGAGAAGGGTTTGCTTTAGGCGCCTTAACTGCTGCAGAATGGATTGTTGGTAAACATGGCGTTTTTTCTATGAAAGACGTATTACATATTGATTAAAAAACAAAATACAGCACTAAATACAAACGTATAATGAACGGAACGCAGTGGTTAATATTTATAGTAGTTATTCAGGTAATTCACTTTTTAGGTACTTGGAAATTATATATTAAAGCCGGTAGAAAAGGTTGGGAAGCAGCAATACCTGTATATAATGCCATCGTATTGATGAAAATTATCAACCGCCCTAAGTGGTGGGTAATTTTGCTATTTATTCCAATCATTAACCTATTAATGTTCCCTGTAATTTGGGTAGAGACCATCCGTAGTTTTGGTAAGAACTCTTTATTAGACACTTGGCTCGTACTCCTAAGCTTTGGTTTTTACATCTATTATGTGAATTACGCTCTTGATGTAACCTATATTGAAAATAGAAGTTTACAACCAAAAACAGTTGCAGGCGAATGGGTAAGCTCTATCGTATTTGCTATTGTAGCAGCGAGTATTGTACATACGTATTTTGTACAACCTTATGTGATCCCAACATCCTCTTTAGAAAAAACATTGTTGGTGGGTGATTTCTTATTTGTAAGTAAATTTCATTACGGTGCAAGAACGCCCATGACGACCATAGCCGCTCCAATGGTACATGATACGCTTCCTGTGTTGGGTGTAAAATCCTATTTAACAAAACCTCAATTACCCTATTTTAGACTACCTGGTTTTAAGAAGGTAAAGAAGAATGACATTGTTGTTTTTAGTTGGCCCGCAGATACAGTGTATCAATTTTTTAAAAAAGATAAAGGGGTTATCAAACCCGTAGATAAAAAATCTAACTATGTAAAGCGCTGTGTAGGTACTCCTGGAGATTCGCTTTCTGTAATTAATGGTGATGTATTTATTAACGGAAAAAAACTAGCACTCTCTTACCGAGCTAAACCACAGTTTTACCATACGGTGATTGCAGATAAAGACATTGACAATACTATAATTGATTTAGCGGGCGGAATGCAAAATTACGCTGGTGGTATTATACGAATACCAAAAGAAGCCTTATTACAGGATAAAGCAGAAGAGATTTTAAAAAGTAGAACTTCGCTTGAATTTATAAAATCCGATGCTACCTACAATTACTATACAGGTAATTTTTCTTCCAACAATGTCGCTTCGTTCTTGAAAGCGGAGAATGTAAAGAATATGGCGTTGTTTAATATGACCGATGCTGAAGCAGCAGCTTTAGTGGGTACATCTGGTATTACCGAAGTACTTCGTTTTAGTGAACATAATGCAAGTACTGCTGTTTTCCCTCAGAATAAAAATTTAGAAGGTACGGTAGACAATTTTGGACCAGTATACCTTCCTGAAAAAGGACAAACAGTAAAGCTTACGCTTGAAAATTTACCGTACTATAAAAAAATCATTCGTGATTACGAGCATCACACGCTTAGCGTTTCTGGTAACCAGATTATAATTGATGGTGTAACAACAGATCAATATACATTTAGTCAAGGGTATTATTGGATGATGGGTGATAACAGACACCGATCTGAAGATAGTAGAATTTGGGGATATGTTCCTGAAGACCATATTGTAGGTACGCCCATATTTATTTGGATGAGTATTGACCATTTTACAGAAGGGTTTAAAAATTGGAATATTCGTTGGGAACGAGTATTTACTACCGTTAGCGGCGATGGTGAACCTACCTCCTATTTCAAATATTTCTTAATCCTTTTAGTTGCTTATTTCGGATTTGATTATTTCAGAAAAAAGAAAAAGGCTAAAAAAGAATAATACACACTTATGAAAGTTTTAATGCATCCAGGTTATTTTCTGAACCTGACCAATTTTGCAGTAATCGCCCAAAAAGATATTATTTGGGAAGTATCTGGGAATTATCAAAAGCAAAGTTTCAGAAACCGTTGTAATATTGCGAATGATCGTGGCTTTCATACTTTAAGTATTCCTATCAAACACAACGGAAAGAATAAAGGGGCAAACGCGTATGCAGAGGTTTTAATTGACAATAAGTATGCATGGCAACGTCAGCACTGGCGAACCCTACAAACCGCTTATAGAACATCTCCGTTCTTTGAGTTCTATGAAGATGAAATATCTGAATTATATACTAAAACTTTTGACTCACTACTAGAATTTAATCTTAGAACGATAGAAATTGCTTGTGAATGTTTACAACTAGACATGCCAGCAATTAAAACAAAAATCTTTCACAAGAATCCAGAAGATGACAGTCATGATGGCCGCTACCTCATAGATGCAAAAAAACAAGTAAACATTCCTCAAGAACCTTATGTTCAAGTATTTGGAGACCGAAATGGCTTCATTGATAATTTAAGCATCCTAGACTTACTCTTTAATGAAGGTACCAATGCCCTAAGCTATCTAGAGCAAATGCCACTTGATTTTTTAGATGCTTAGGTTTATAGCCCATTACGGAATTCATTTTATAGTGCCCATTCTTATCGGTGTTCTCTTTTTCAAAAGAGAAACTAGAGCTAGGGCCATTATTATACTATTAGCCGCAATTTTAATTGATGTTGATCATCTTTTTGCTGCACGTATATTTGATCCCAATAGATGTAGTATCAATTTTCATTTCTTTCATCAATACTGGGCTATAGCCATTTACTTTGGATTACTGTTTTTTAAGAAAACTAGAATTTTTGGCATTGCCTTATTGCTACATATAGTCGCAGATGCTACCGACTGTTATTTAATGCAGTTAGAAGTTAAATGAGGTCATTACCGGAAAATGATCTGATAGCTTTACGTTATAATTTTTATGTGATAACACTTCAAAGCTATTATCTAAAAGAATAAAATCAATCCGAACAGGGTAATATTTAAAGTTATAGGTTCTTCCGTATCCAGACCCCTTTTCTTGAAAAGTATCTAACATTTCTCCTCGAATTGTTTTATAGACATTAGAATACTGCGTCCCATTAAAATCACCACACACAATTACTTTATAGGGCGATTGCTCTTTGTGTTCCTTTATTATTTGCGCTTGTTGCTGTTGCTTCTTAAATGAATTGGTGAGCCTCCGGTAAAGCTTCTTAGACTCCTCCTGGGCTATGATATCTTTATCAGGTACCACACGTAAAGATTCTAAATGAAGATTATAAATCCGTACAGTATCATTTTTTACCACTATATCCACGAAAGCAGCATTATTAGGACTTTCGGGAAAATTAATTAACCCCTGGTTAATGATAGGATACTTCGAATAAAAGCCCAATTTGACTTTACCCTGATTGGTTTTATACTCTAGATATTTATACTTATAATTCACAAAATCATTTTGTTTTCGAAAATTAAATTCCTGAAAACAAATTACATCTGGATTCTCGGTAGTAATCAAATCTAAAGTCTCCTCAAAAACGGCATCATTTTTAATATTCATATTCTTATTAAAACTGCGCACATTAAAAGTCATCAGCGTTACATCTGCCGAAGCATCAGTAGCATTAGAAAAACGTAATTTAAAAAAGGAACTTAGAGAGAGGTAACTAATCAACAAAATAAAGAATGAAAAGAAGGCACGTTTGTTTCTCCCAAATACATAGTATAATAGAAACAATAAATTGGATAAAACCAAAATAGGAATAGTAAGGCTAAAAAAAGCAATAAAAGGAACCGTTTCTACAGAAACATAAGGCACCAAACAAGACAGCAGTAACAGTGCCCCAAGCAACACATTAAGACCGAAAATTACCTTACTAAAAAAAGAACCTATACCCACCTAATTATTCTTTACCTGCTTTAAATAAGAAGTCTTTTTCTGCTTTAGACAGACTTTCGTACCCAGATTTACTTATTTTGTCTAAGATAATATCAATTTGTCGTTGGTGTTTTTCTTTATCGGACGCTGCCACTGTTTTTAAATTAGAAGATGGCTTGCGATATACCGTTTTTAAAGGCGCTTTTTTTTCTTTAGTAAATAGGTTCTGAATACTGTCTAGCATTTTAGAAAACCCCGCACCTATATCGCGCCCCTTAGTTAATTGGCTTGCGTATAGATATCCTACAAAAGCACCCCCTAAATGAGACAAACGCCCGCCAATATTAGAGTTTCCACCAATAAAGACTAAATCTATCACTATAAAAGTAACCCCTAAATGCCAAAGTTTAATATTAAAAAAAATCACGCGTACTTCTTGATTAGGTGTATAGGTGCATACAAAAATCAGCACCGCCATTACTGCCGCAGAAGCACCAATTAATGAATTATTTAAACCTGTTAAGGCCGGAAATATATTATAACTCAACATAAATAATAATCCGCCGAAAATAGCCCCCAAAAAATATACATTGATAAATTTACGTTCGCCAAACAGGTTCATAAATATCCTACCCGTAAAATAGAGCATGATCATATTAAAAAAGATGTGCCCTAAATTTCCATGAAAAAAAGCATAAGTCACAATAGACCATGGTTGCGTGATAAATGTTCCAAAATCTTTAGGAAGCTCAAACCAATGCACTAAGGCATCAACGCTGGTACCAAAGAGCACAGCCACTAATCTTGTTATAATAAACAAGGCTACATTGACCACAATAAGCTTTTCAGCTATATTTAATCGGGTAAATTGATATCTTAGATTTACTGCCATATTAGTCCCAACGGTTCTTATTAAATGAATTTTTCTTCCAATACCACATCATTATAAATCCAAATATTGCACCACCTACGTGTGCCATAAAAGCCGTATTACTCGGACTGAAATAAGATTTTCCTGAAAGTGCAGAAAAAAGATCTAATAATATAATCCCTGGAATAAAGTATTTAGCCTTTATAGGAATAGGTATAAATATCATCATTAGTTCTGCATTAGGTTTCATCACTCCAAAAGCCGCCAATACTCCCATGATACAACCAGAAGCCCCTACCATTGATGCGTTGTAAATAGGAAACATTTCTTGCAACTTAAGACGCTGTCCATCATTCACAGACTCTAAAAGCTGATTAGAGCTTAACATTTGTACAATTTGATCTCCTGATAAACCAGAACTTATTAAGTCGGTATAGGCAGGCAAGTAAGAGAAGTAATAAAAGCCTAATTGAAAAATCACGGCTCCTAATCCCGCAGAAAAATACAAGAATAAAAACTGTTTCTTCCCTAAGTAATCTTCTACCGCAGATCCAAACATCCAAAGACCAAACATATTAAACAAAATATGTGAAGGCCCTCCATGCATAAACATATGGGTAATTAATTGCCAAACTTGAAAATTTTCATTTTTAGGAAACCACAAAGCAAACCATTGATACATTTGATCTCCTACCACCAACGTGGCCACAAAGAACAATACATTAATGATAATTAGATGCTTTACAGCTTCAGTAATTCTAACCATTTAAAAGAATTTTTTATCTATATCTTCCCCAGTAAGGGTAATATATATAGGTTTATTAAACGGACTAATCTTAAATTCCTTACACGCAAATAAATTATTAACTAAGGCCAATTGCGATTCACTATCCAATTGTTCACCCGTTTTTACTGCTAAGGTTTTACTTAATGTTTTAGCCACAATATCTGATTGTGAAAAACTATCTTCTGGAGTATCCATTTGATAGTCAGATATAAGCTGATCTAAGACCATTCCTACCTCACTTTCAGGCACCAACAAAGGTACACCAGAAATTGAAACATATTCTTCTTCTATCGCATCAAAGGCAAAACCTAAATTTATTAAGCTATCAATAATTTCTTTGATGATATGTACTTCGGTACTTGAAAAGTTTAATTGCAATGGAAAAAGTAATTGCTGGCTCACTCCTTCCTTAATCGTAATATTCTTCAAGAAATTTTCATACAACACACGTTGGTGTGCTCTACTCTGGTCTATAATAATCATTCCAGACTTAATGGTAGTTACGATGTACTTACGTTTTAACTGAAATGTAGTAGAAACGGTGTCAATAGCTTCTGCCTGATTATCAAAAATAGAACCTGTAATGGTTTCTGATTCAAAACTAACACTACTAAAATCTGATTCTTTACCCACTTTAGATTCTAAACCAACATACATATTCTCCCACCCCTTAGTACTAGGCTTTTCATACGTAGAAGATCTATGACTAGTTTTAGGAGTCTCCTCTGCAAAAGGATTGAAGCTAGCATCTACAGATACTCTTGGTACTTCTGCTAATTTTGCTTTATAATCATAAGGCGTTTCTAAGTTTTGATCTGCCTCAAAATCTATTGCAGGCACTACATTAAACTGCCCTAAGGCATGTTTTATGGCAGAACGTAATAAAGCATAAACGGTATGCTCATCATCAAACTTAATCTCTGTTTTTGTTGGGTGTATGTTTATATCTATGGAGGCTGGGTCTACATCTAAGTATAAAAAATAACCAGGATGATTTTCAGACTTTATCAACCCCTCAAAAGCACTCACTACCGCATGATGCAAATAAGGGCTTTTGATAAATCTATTATTAACAAAGAAAAACTGCTCTCCTCTACTCTTCTTAGAAAATTCTGGCTTACTTATAAAACCAGCAATTTTAACCACTTGCGTTTCTTCCTCTACTGGAACGAGCTTTTCATTAGTTTTAGATCCAAACACATTAACAATACGTTGTCTGTAATTAGATTTTGGAAGGTGAAAAATTTCACTCCCATTATTATAGAAATGAAATTGAATATCTGGATGCGCTAAGGCAACACGATGAAACTCATCGGTAATATGCCTGAACTCTACTTGATTAGATTTTAAAAAGTTACGTCTTGCTGGAATGTTAAAAAATAGATTCTTAACACAAAAGGAAGTTCCTTTAGGGGTTACAATAGGTTCTTGAGAACTAATTTTACTCCCTTCTATTTTTAATTGCACTCCAAGCTCCTCTTCTTCTGTTCGTGTAAGCAGTTCTACATGTGCAATTGCCGCTATAGAAGCAAGTGCCTCTCCTCTAAACCCTTTGGTATGCAAACAAAACAAATCATCTGCACTTTTTATTTTTGAGGTAGCATGCCGTTCAAAACTCAAACGTGCATCTGTAGCACTCATCCCCACACCATTATCTACCACTTGGATCAATGCCTTTCCACCATCTTTAATGATCAATTTTATAGCATTTGCACCAGCATCAATTGCATTTTCTAAAAGCTCTTTTACAACAGAAGCAGGTCGTTGCACTACCTCGCCAGCAGCAATTTGATTCGCAACATGGTCGGGTAAAAGTTGAATTATGTCAGCCATTAAAATCTAGTAAAAAGGGATAAGTCAAAATCAAAAAACCACCAAACAATAAGAACTAGGACTGCAATAATAGCTACAAGTCTAAAATTAATATCTCTATTTCCTTTAGTTCTTCCTGCCTTTCTTGCTTCTCCCCAACTGCCACGCATATCACCAGGAACGGTAGCATCTTTATATTTGGAAAATTTAGAATCAATTTTATAAGCATTCTCCACACCCTCGTTCTCCATGTAACGTGGCACGTACTTAAAACTAGTGTTTTTTCGAAGTTTAAACCCTTTTAATCTCAAGATAAGAATGTTATGATTCAGCATCAAAAATACTGAAAATACAGCACTCCACCTGACATCCAATGCTAAAAATTGTTAACATTCCAATCAAAAACTAACAAGTTACAGCATCCGTTGCTGCATAACATGTAGCCATTAAATTAGATAAATCAAAAATAAGAAGAGAAATTACTAGACTAATGAGCCTCATACTCACAAAAAAGTTAAGACTAGGGAAGAAAGGGTTAAAAACAAGTTTAGCTTTAAAAACAACACCCTTAGGTCTATTCTTAAAGCTAAAACTCAATAATTTAGTTCCTATTACGAACCTAATGCCGCCATTTTAATAGCTGCAATAGCTGCCTCTGTACCTTTGTTTCCGTGAATACCACCACTACGGTCTATTGCTTGTTGTAGATTGTTATCTGTTAAGACACAAAAAATCACAGGAATATCAGTTAGCACATTTAAGTCCTTAATTCCTTGAGCGGTAGCATCGCAAACAAAATCAAAATGTTTCGTTTCTCCTTGAATAACACTTCCTATGGCAATAACAGCATCAACATTTTGTGTTGCTATCATTTTTTTACTTCCAAAGGTTAATTCAAAACTACCAGGAACATCCCAACGGATAATATTTTCTACTAAAGCACCACAATCCAATAAGGCCTCTTTAGCACCATTAAACAATCCTTCTGTAATATTCGTGTTCCATTCAGAAACAACAATCCCAAATCGAAAATCTTTCGCATTTGGGATTGTAGCTTTATCGTAAACAGATAAATTTTTATTGGCTGTAGCCATACTTATTTATTTTTAGCCATTGCAATGTAAGCATCTACCAAACTAGCTTCTGGAGACTTTGCAAATTCTTCTTTTATTCTTTCAAAATATTTCAAAGCAGCATCATTCTTATTTAACTCTAAAGCAGCGATACCAGCTTTTTGCAAAAACATTGGCGTACTATACTCATTTGTATTTGTACTTAATGCCTTTTCATAATACCCTAAAGCATCTTCTGGCTGATTCAATTGCATAAATGCATCACCCATACCACCTTTTGCAATAGCATCTGTAATGGCATCCTTAGCCGTATAATCACTCAAGTAATCAATAGCTTCTTGATATTTTTGTGTATTTAAGTAAGACATCCCTGCGGCGTAAGAAGCAAGATTTGCACTTTCTGTACCACCGTAATTATCAATAACATCAATTAAACCATATTTACCATTCCCACCTGTAAGTGCTAAATTGTATAATGAATCCTGTGCTACTGGGTTTTGTAAGGCTTCATTAAAATATTGCATTGCATAAAACATTTCGTTTCCGGCATCTGCTTCTTGTGGTTTTTTTACAAATTGATCATAGGCTAAATACCCTAAAACCCCTACTGCAATGGCACCAATAACACCTAGAATATAATTTTGGTTTTTAGAAACCCATTCTTCAGTTTTATTTGCACTATCATCTAAGGTACTAAACACCTCAGCCGTTGTACTGTCTTGTTCATTGAACTCAACTTCGTCTGTAGAATCAATATTTACTTCTTTTGCTTTATATCCGCGCTTCTTGTATGTAGCCATTATTTAATTTTAATAATCGGGCAAAAATAAAGTTTTTATTCAAAATCGGAAGCTTCTTATTCGTTATTTTTCGATAATTTGCACGTTCGTCTACTAATCAATCTAAAAATCACGGTTACAGAGCATGTTTCTGAAGAAATTATCACTTATAAATTACAAAAATTTTAGTACCGAAAATTTCGATTTTGACAGCAAAATCAACTGTTTCGTAGGGCAGAACGGTATTGGAAAAACAAACATCTTAGATGCTATTTACCATTTATCATTTGGTAAAAGTTATTTTAACCCTATTGCTACTCAGAATATAAAACATGGCGAAGATTTTTTTGTCATCGAAGGGAATTTTGAAAAATTAGACCGAGAAGAAAAAATAGTATGCAGTCTTAAAAAAGGACTGAAAAAGATTATTAAGAAAAATGGTAAAGCCTATGATAAGCTTTCGGACCATATAGGCTTCTTGCCACTAGTCATTATATCGCCTTCTGATAGAGATTTGATTACCGAAGGTAGTGATACACGCCGAAAATTTATAGATGGTGTTATTTCACAATCAGATAAAGAATACCTGCAGACCTTACTTAAGTATAATAAGATTGTGAGTCAGCGTAATTCACTTTTAAAATATTTTGCTGCCAACCATACTTTTGATGCCACTAATCTAAGTGTCTATAATGAGCAACTAGACACCTATGGGACTCAAATATTTAACAAACGTGTTGCTTTTTTAGAAACCTTTATTCCTATCTTTAAAGAACAATACCAGATTATCTCTGGCGGAAATGAGGAGGTTTCCTTAGTCTACGATAGTAAATTACTAGACACAAAGCTCTTAGACCTGTTAGGCAAAAATATTGAAAAAGATAGAGCACTACAATATACCAGTGTTGGGATACATAAAGACGATTTAAATTTTGATTTAGGCGAACACCCTATCAAAAAATTCGGAAGTCAAGGCCAACAAAAATCGTTTCTTATTGCATTGAAACTAGCACAATTTCATTTTATTAAAGAGCAATCTAAAACTACACCCATCCTATTGTTAGATGATATTTTTGATAAGCTAGACGAAAATAGAGTGAGTCATATTATTAGCCTGGTGAACGATGAAAATTTTGGACAGCTATTTATAAGCGATACTCATGCGGACAGAACAGAAAATGTAATTAAAACTATTCACCAGTCTTATAAGATGTTCAAATTAGGAAGCTAATTAATAGGAACTAAAAAAAGTTCTAGTGTCAAGTTCAAACTAAAAATACCCTGTCAGTTCGAGTGATTTTTGTGCTGCGTAACGAAACAAAAATAGTATCGAGAACACATAACAACAGAAAAAGTTCAAGAATCAAATTCAAGTTCAAAATAAAATAGAATGTCAGTTCGAGTGATTTTTGTGCAGCGTAACAAAACAAAAATAGTATCGAGAACAGTTTAAAAGTGAAAAGTGCTAGTGCAAGTGTCAAGTTCAAGTATCAAGTTCAAATTGAAAAAGAATGTCAGTTCGAGTGATTTTGTGCAGAGCAATAAAACAAAAATAGTATCGAGAACAGTTTAAAAATGAAAAGTTCAAGACTTAAGTGACAAGTTCAAAATAAAAAATCTAATGATAAAAAAGATAAGCGCCGTATTATTCCTACTCCTAATAACTTCTTGTTCTCAAAAGATTACAGATGAGCAATTGAGTGCTTTAAACGGATATTGGGAAATTGAGAAAGTGACGCTCTCTGACGGACAAAAGAAAGAATACAAAGTAAATGAAACTATAGATTATATAGAACTAGACGGATTAAAAGGTTTTAGAAAAAAAGTGAAACCTACGTTTAGCGGCACCTACATTACCAGTAATGATGCTGAACTATTTAGCATTTACAAAAAAGAAGACCAATTCTTATTCACCTATAAAACGGAAATAAGTGAGTGGACAGAAACCTTAAAATCTATATCAAAAGATAAGTTTTCAGTCACCAGTGAGGATAATATCACGTATTTTTACAAACGCTACGAACCTATAAATATTTCTAAATAATGGCGAAAAGACGCAGAGAAAACATTCCCTTAAGTGAAGCTCTAAAAGAGTTTATTGACGTGAACAAACTCCAAAAAGGTATGGATAAGGTTGATGTTAGAGAAGCTTGGACCAATCTTATGGGTAATGGCGTTAATAACTATACTACAGCCATAGAATTACGGGGAGACACGTTATTTATATCACTGTCCTCCTCCGTATTGCGATCAGAACTAAGCCTGGGGAAATCTAAAATTATCACCATGCTTAACGATGAGTTAAAAAAAGAAGTGGTGAAGAAGTTGGTTTTGCGATAGATTGCCGTTTTCTAAATTGAATAATAAACCTCTTATTGTAAGTTTAATAAAAAAAGGCCACTCATCACGGAGTAGCCTTTTTTAGTATATTCTATGTTGTTTTCCTAGAAAATTTCTCTTCCAGCAAAATGAAAAGCTCCTTCAATAGCAGCATTCTCATCACTATCAGAACCATGTACTGCATTCTCTCCAAGAGACGTAGCAAACATTTTACGGATAGTACCATCTGCAGCCTCAGCTGGGTTAGTTGCACCAATTAAAGCTCTAAAATCTTCAACAGCATTATCTTTTTCTAAAATAGCAGCAACGATTGGCCCTCTAGACATAAAGTCTACCAATTCTCCGTAAAAAGGACGCTCACTATGAACAGCGTAAAACGCTTGAGCATCTCTTTTGCTTAATTGCGTATATTTCATAGCTACAATCTTAAAACCAGCAGCATTAATTTTGTCTAGAATAGCACCAATATGTCCGTTTTCAACAGCATCTGGCTTAAGCATTGTAAATGTTCTATTTGTCATTTTCTTTAAATTTTGTGCAAAAGTACTATTTTAAATACATTCTACAATAGATTAATAAAAAACTGAAGGTAAGTTAACGATTATTTAAACCCTTGTTCCAACACACCCAAGACTTTACCCTCATCACCTATCATTTTGAAAACAACATGATTGGTTTCAAAATTAAACGTCAAGGTACCAAAACTCACTTCAGAAACCACCTCTCCTACCCGATACGGATTTTCTTCTCCTGAGTACGAAGAATACACATGGGTAAGTCCGCTACTCGTAAAATCTATTAATGGATACGCAACACCCGCTATAGTTGTTTTTGAAAATTCTGAAATATGCCGGTCTCCAGAGAGCACCACAACACCTTTCGCTTTAGAATCGGCAATCAACTGCTCTAATTTATCTACTTCATGCGGAAAATTACCCCATGTTTCAAAACCATGCTTATTAGACAACACTTGTATGCTACTTACTAAAATATTAAAATCTGCCGTACTCGTATTCAGTTCCTTCGCTAACCACTTCCATTGTGCTGCACCTAAAACGGTACCTTCGCCGTAAGTATTTGGTTTCGTTCTTTTTTTTGTTTCGGTATCTTTCGTTAATGCGGTTCTAAAATATCGCGTATCTAAAACTATTACTTTAATATTCCCTTCTGGCGTATTATACGTATGAGCAGCATACACCCCTTCTTGTTTTCTACGTGGGCTATCTTTTGCTACTTTAAAGAAATCTAGAAATACCTGCTGACTTTCTTTTTTGAAGGCATACTCTACTCCCCCATCATTTAAACCATAATCATGATCATCCCAAGTACCAATCACAGGAACTTCGGCTCTTAATTTTTGATAGCCTAGTATACTATCTTGGCTTTTATAAAACTGTTGAAGCTTTTGCATGTCATTAGTATCTGCATAGACATTATCACCTCCCCATATCCAGACATCAGGATGGGTATTTAAAATATCATCCCACAAAACATTAGGGATGGTACTCTTATTACAAGACCCAAAGGCAATAGTAAAATCGGCCTTTTCTATACTCGCATCCAGAACACTTTTGTCTTGCGCTTGCCCTAGTACTACCCCTAATAAAATAAATACACTGTTAAATACTATTGGTAACTTCTTCATTTTCAAATATTGTTTCCTTACAAAAATAGCAATTCTTACTGTAGCACTATAGTATAAAATAGTATCTTTACCGCCATGAATTCAGAGGATATTAGCAAAGTAAAGGAGCTACTTAGTGTTCCACAAAAAATAGTTATCATACCACACAAAAATCCTGACGGAGATGCTATTGGCTCTACATTAGGCCTATGGCACTATCTAAAAAACAACGAACAGGACGCTACAATTATTAGTCCTAATGATTCGCCTAAGTTTTTAAAATGGATGCCAGGTAGTGAAGATATTCTAAATTTTGAAGTAGAAAATTCACAAGCTAAGAGAGCTATTGAAGAAGCTACGCTAATTTTTACCTTAGATTTTAATCATTTAGGACGTGTTGGGCAGATGCAATCGTTCTTAGAAGAAGCTTCTGCTACTTTTATTATGATAGATCACCACCAAGAGCCTTCTGACTATGCATTGGTGACTTACTCTGACGTTACTATGAGTTCTACCTGTGAGATGGTTTATAATTTTATCGATTATTTAGGTGATACCGATAAAATTACCTCCGGAATTGCCAACTGTCTTTATACTGGGATCATGACAGATACGGGCTCATTTAAATTCTCCTCTACCACTAGTAAAACGCACAAAATTGTTGCAGAACTAATAGATAAAGGGGCAGAAAATACCCGTATACATAACGTTGTGTATGACACCAATTCTCCTAGCAGATTGCATTTATTAGGCTGTGCGCTTAAAAACATGGTGATTTTAGAAGAATTTAATACGGCATACATCACCCTTAGTCAAGATGAGTTAGATACCTATAAATATCAAAAAGGAGACACGGAAGGCTTTGTAAATTACGGATTAACTTTAGACGGTATTCGCTTTGCGGTAATTTTCATTGAGAATAAAGAAGAAGGTATAATAAAAATATCGTTCAGATCTGAAGGAGATTTTTCTGTGAATGAATTTGCACGTGCTTATTTTCATGGTGGCGGACATAATAATGCTGCTGGAGGAAAAAGTGACCTTCCATTAGAAGAAACTGCAGCGTATTTTGTAAACTTGTTACCGAAACATTTAAAAGAATTAACCCAATAATGAAGTACCTGTTATATTTGAGTGCATTATGTTTACTTTTTATAAGTTGTGAGGAGCCTATAGCGCGTAAACCAGTTCGTGTATCTACGCCTAAGCTGGTAAAATCTACCGTAGAACGCAACAAAGATCTTTTAGAAATAGAAGTGAAAATTATAAATAGACTGGTAAAAAAAGATACGCTTCATGAGTATTTACCTACAGCTACTGGATCATGGTTTTATTATGAAACAAAAAATGATTCATTACCCTATGTACCTCAAGAAGAAGATGTCGTAACGTTAACGTACAATATCATGACGCTAACCAACGACACCATATATTCAGCAAAAAAAATTGGCACACAACGTATAAAAGTAAATAAGCCTAGTTTATTCAAAGGCTTACGAAATACCTTTACTCTTTTAAAGGAGGGCGAAAAAGCTACTTTCTTATTCCCATCTTCCCTAGCTTTTGGCTACCATGGAGATGATAATAAAATTACTCCCAATACCCCAATAAAATCATCCGTAGAAATTTTAACCATAGAAAAACACCCAACAAATAAATAGATTTAAAAAAATGAAAAACATTCTTAGTTTACTTCTTATTGCAACTGTTTTAGTAAGCAGTTGTAAATCTAGCAAAACAGCAGATTTAGGCGATGGCATTTTTGCTGATATTCAAACAACACAAGGAGATATCATTGTAAAATTAGAATATGATAAGACACCTGTTACTGTTGCCAATTTCGTATCTCTTGCCGAAGGAAAAAATCCTTTTGTGACCGATAGCTTAAAAGGAAAAAATTATTATGACGGACTTACTTTTCACCGGGTAATGAAAGATTTCATGATTCAAGGTGGAGATCCAACAGGAACCGGAATGGGAAATCCTGGATACCGTTTTATCGATGAGTTTGTAGATTCTTTAAGTCATAGCAAAAAGGGAATCCTTTCAATGGCCAATTCCGGTCCTAAAACTAACGGAAGTCAGTTTTTTATCACCCATAAGGAAACGCCTTGGTTAGACAACAAGCATACAGTTTTTGGTGAAGTTATAAACGGAATGGATGTTTTAGATAGCATTGCTACTGTAGCCGTTGGGGAAAACAATAAGCCTGTAGAAGCTGTGATTATGAACAAGGTAAAAATTATCAGAAACGGTAAAGAGGCAAAGAAATTTGATGCCGTTGCTGTTATGAAAAAATATTTTGCGGATGAAGAGCTTAGAGAAAAAGAGGCTGCTCGTTTAGAAGCGGAACGTGAGCAAAAATTAGCGGAAGCAAAAACTGCGTTTGTAGCTAATTTGGAAAGCCAGAAAAAAGCGGCACAAACTTTAGCTTCTGGCTTAAAAATATTTACTTTAGAAGAAGGTACTGGCGAAAAGCCTAAAGTGGGCCAAACGGCAAACCTTTACTACGCAGGTTATTTTGAAGATGGCCGTTTGTTTGATAGTAATGTAGAAGAAACATCTACCTTATACGGACAATTTAATTGGAACAGAAGAGATCAAGGTGGCTATGAGCCAATGCCTATGGTTGTAAGTATGGATGCACCAATGATTGCTGGTTTTAAAGAAGCCGTAATGAAAATGAAAGTAGGACAAAAAGCACGTGTGTTTATCCCCTCTCATTTAGCCTATGGCGAATCTGGTAGAGGACCAATTCCTGCAAATACCGATTTAATTTTTGATTTAGAAATGGTTGATATTGCGCAATAAGCAAAAAATCACAATTTGTTTAAAAAATATAAAACACCTGCTTTTTGCAGGTGTTTTTATTTACTATACCTTTAGCCCTTAACCTATATATTTAAATGATTATGAGAATTCCCCTTTTCAAAACAGTATTTTTTTTGAGCCTATTTTTTATAATTTCCTGCAGCAGCGATGCGGAGCCCGAAATTATTGACCCCGTAGACACCGAAGAAACGGCCGATGCTACGGATGACGAACCCACAACTTCCGAGCCAGAGAGCACCCCCGAACCAGACACTAATACAGAAACAGCCACCAATGTCGTGGAAGCTTACGGACAGTTAAGTGTCTCTGGAAGCAAAATTGTAGATGAGAACAATAACCCAATTCAACTTCGTGGTATGTCTTTATTTTGGAGCCAATGGATGGGACAATACTACACGACAGGAACCGTAGACTGGTTGCAAACAGATTGGAATGCTACCGTAGTGAGAGCTGCCATGGGCATTGAGGATGCAGATGGCTACATTAGTAATCCTGCTACAGAAAAGGCAAAAGTATTCGCTGTAATAGATGCGGCCATAGCCGCAGGAATTTATGTGATCGTAGATTGGCATAGCCACCATGCAGAAGATCATATCCCTGAAGCGAAAGCTTTCTTTGCCGAAGTAGCCCAGAAATATGGAGACCAACCAAATATTATCTATGAGACATATAATGAGCCCTTAGATGTTTCATGGACCGGAGTTTTAAAACCGTACCACGAAACTATTATCGCAGAAATACGAAAGTATGATCCAGACAATCTAATTATCTGTGGTACTAGAACATGGTCTCAGCGTGTAGATGAAGTAGTTGGTAATGAAATTACTGATGCTAATGTTGCATACACTTTGCATTACTATGCTTCAACACATAAACAAGAGCTAAGAGATATAGCGCAAATAGCACTAAACAACAATCTCGCCATTTTCGTTACAGAGTATGGTGTTACGGAAGCCTCTGGAAACGGATATATTGATGAAGCATCTGCTAACACTTGGTGGAACTATTTAGACGATCATAAAATTTCTTGGTGTAATTGGTCTATTGCCGATAAAGATGAGAGTGCTGCGGCATTAACATCAGGTGCTAGTGGATCAGGAAATTGGGCCGAAAGTGAGCTTACTGTTTCAGGAAAATTAGTCCGTTCAGAATTATTAGCTAAAAATCCTACCTACTAAAAAAAGGTAAAAATACCTCATAAAAAAAGCTCCTTACAACTAATTTGTAAGGAGCTTTTTTGTTCAACAGTATTATGATTAATTCTTAGCATCCTGTTTTTCAGCCCATTCTTTAGCTCTTTCAGAACGTTTTGCAGAACCAGGGTGAGAAGACGTTAACGATCCTTTACCACCATTATCACTTAAGTCTGCTAATTTTTGAAAAGCACCCTCCATAGCATGGTAATTTAAATCATGACGTACTAAAAATTCAAATCCGTATTTATCAGATTCAGATTCATTGGTTTGAGAAAATTGTGCATTTAAGACATTCTCTACGAAACCACCAATTTCACCATCGGCTAATACTTTACCTGAATTTGTATTAGCAACAGCTAAATCTTTAGCAGCAGAAATTTTATACGCCGACTTGTAACGCTCCTTAGAGTGTCCTAATTTCACATGTCCTATCTCATGGCCAATAACACTAAGAATTTCATCATCAGTCATTAAATCCATTAGACCTGCCATAACACGCACACTACCATCAGGAGTCGCAAATGCATTAATATCGGTTACTAAATATACTTTATAGTTTAAATCTAGGCCATCCTCATTTTCGAAACCTTTTACCAAATTAGCCAAACGATCTGCATAAGGATCTCCCGCTTCTCCAACAGGATTGTTTTCGTCCATCCATACTACAGATTCCAATGACAATTTTGCCATATCTTCATCTGTTAAAGATGCTGCAGCGACCATTTTCTTCCCTGCATCAACATTTCCTTTTTTTAACATTTTGCCAAATTGCGCCTGCAAACTAACTGTTCCTAAGGCAAAAACTGCTATTAAAATACTTGTTTTCATATTTTATGGTTTAATTATTTAAGTTTCAAATTTAATTTTAAAAGTACACATATGGTTTATTTACTCCGGAATATTTTTAAGAATATCTAATGTAAACTTCCAAAACTTCTGTACAGATGAAATACTAACGCGTTCATCTGGAGAATGCGCCCCTTTAATAGTTGGACCATAACTAATCATATCTAAGTCTGGGTAATTCTGTCCTAAAATACCACATTCTAAGCCAGCATGGCAAGCAACCACTTTTGGTTCCTCTTTAAATACCTTCTTATATTGTACTTTTAACACCTCTAAAATTGCTGAATTTGGGTTGGGGTTCCACCCTGGATAATCACCACTCAAGGTAACCTTACAGTCCGCCAGCTCAAAAGCAGACTGCAATGCGCTTGCTAAATCTAGTTTAGAAGAATTAACAGAAGAACGCGTTAAACATCCAATATGTATCTTTCCATCTTCTACTAGTACACGAGCCACATTATTAGACGTTTCTACCAAATCATCAATAGCAGCACTCATAGTATATACTCCATTATGTGCGGTATATAACGCTTTTAAAAGCTTAGATTGCGTTTTAAAATTCATAACCGATTTCGGTTTTTTAGCTTCCGATAAGCTAATTACCATAGTAGGCTCCGTTACGAATAGTTCTTCTTTAATTGTCTTTGACCATTGTTCAAAATCTTTCTCAAAATCTTTAACACGTCCTTTCTTAACACTAACAACAGCGACACTCTCTCTTGGAATAGCATTACGTAAACTACCGCCATTGATACTAGAGATTCTAAGTTTATACTTGCCCGCTCCTAAGAATAAGATGCGGTTCATGATTTTATTTGCGTTTCCTAGACCTTTGTGAATATCCATTCCGCTATGGCCACCCGTAAGTCCCTTAACGTTTAATTCAAAAGATACTGTCCCCATTGGCGTAGAACGTTCTTTGTATTTGCGCTTAGCCGTTACATCAATACCTCCCGCACAACCTATGTCTATTTCATCATCTTCCTCGGTATCTAAATTAAGTAAAATAGCTCCTTTTAGAACTCCGCCTTTTAATCCCATAGCACCGGTCATACCTGTTTCTTCGTCAATTGTAAAAAGGGCCTCTAACGCAGGGTGATCAATAGTAGTACTTTCTAATAGCGCCATAATGGTAGCTACTCCCATACCGTTATCTGCGCCTAAGGTGGTACCTTTTGCTTTTACCCAATCATCGGCGATAACCATTTCTATACCTTGGGTATCAAAATCAAAAATAGTATCGTTATTTTTTTGATGCACCATATCTAGATGAGACTGGAGTGTCACCATTTTACGTTTTTCAAAACCTTTGGTTGCTGGCTTTCTGATAATAACGTTCCCTACTTCATCTTTAAAAGTTTCAAAACCTAGACTCTTTCCAAAATCTAACATAAATGCAATAACGCGCTCCTCTTTTTTAGAAGGTCTCGGTACGGCATTTAAATCTGCAAATTTATTCCAAACAGCTTTTGGCTCTAATTGTCTTATCTCTTTACTCATATTTATTTTTATCTTCCTCAAAAATACGGATACTTAAAGAATACCTTATTTTTGAATGTATATTTTTTTAACAACCTGAATGAATAATAGACTTAAAAACGTAATTGCCTTATCTTTACCCCTGCAAATTTTCTTAGTGCGATGGCTTAGCAATTATCCGGAGTATATTGAAATCTACTTTAGCACAGGTATCTACCGCTATACTTCTACGTTTTTTAGATTGATTTTAGGTTGGGTACCTTTCTCCGTTGGCGATATCATATATGCCTTTTTAATTGTTTACGCCATTAGATACCTTGTTGTTAAAAGAAAATACATTTGGACTCATAAATTAGTATTTTTAAGAAATATAGCTATGGTACTCGCTGTAGCCTATTTTACATTTAATCTCTCTTGGGGTTTAAACTACCACAGAGAACCTATTTCAAAAAAACTAGCCCTTACCGAAAAATGCACTAAAGAAGAGTTGGTGTCTTTTGTTGATGCTTTGATTCTGAAAACAAATCAAACTCAAATGCGCATTGTGGGTGACTCTTCTAAAATTGTTACAAACAACTTCACTAATAAGGAATTGTTTACCAAAACAATTGAGGGCTATACCCAATTAGAAAAAACACATCCTTTCTTATCCTATACCCATTACAGCATCAAGGAATCTTTATTCAGTTATCCATTAAGTTATATGGGCTATGGTGGCTATTTAAATCCGTTTACCAATGAAGCCCAAGTAAACGCACTCATTCCATCCTTCCGATTTCCAGTAGTAAGTGGTCATGAGATTGGCCATCAATTAGGATATTCGGCAGAAAACGAGACAAATCTAATAGGCTACATTGTCACATTAAATAATGAAGATATTCAATTCAAATATTCGGCATACGCTTACGCTCTTAGTTATTGCTTAAGTAATATTAAAGAAAACGATCCTGAACTATTCACCTCCTTAATTGCCAAGGTTAATGGTGGGGTACTACAAAATTACGAAGCCATGAATGCCTTTTGGTTGGGATATGAAAACATCACGGAACCTGTTTTCAAAGCCATTTTTAATTCTTTTCTTAAAGCAAACAAACAAAATGATGGAATTAAAAGTTATAGTAAAGTGGTTTATTTAATGGTAAGTTATCATCAAAAATATCCCCTTTAAAATACCTATCTCAAAAATTAGTTCGCATTTTTTAGCAAGTACCTATAACGTTCCCAATAATCTGTTAAAAATAATCCAAACACCTGTGTAGGTTATCAATTTAACTTATTTTTAAGAAGACTAATTAACTAAAACTACATATATGAAAATGCGATTACTCGTGCTCACCTTCCTATGGTGCAGCAGTTATTTATTTGCGCAAGATTATTTTCCGAAAAATGATGGCGTAAAATCTAAAAACAACAACTACACGGCTTTTACCAATGCTAAAATTTTTGTGACCCCAACGCAAATTATTGAGAATGGGACCCTTTTAATTCAGAATGGCAAGGTGGTTCAAGCCGGAAAAACGGTATCCATCCCAAAAAATGCAGTAACTATTGATGTAAGTGGTAAATCTATCTACCCCTCTTTTATTGATGTATATTCAGATTTTGGTATCGAAAAACCCAAAAGACCAAGCAGACGTGGACGTACGGCAGAATACGAACCTTCAAGAGAAGGCTTTTATTGGAATGATCATATCATGCCCGAAACGAATAGCATCGCTGCTTTTAAATACGATAGCAAAAAAGCAAAAGGCTTATTAGAGGCTGGTTTCGGCGTTGTTAATTCACACCTTCAAGATGGTATTGCTAGAGGTACTGGAGTATTAATTGCCCTTAACACAGAAGGTACTGATGCTAACCGCGTACTAGATGATAGATCTGCTCAGTATTTTTCTTTTGAGCGAAGTGTGATAAAAAATCAATCATATCCAACTTCCTTAATGGGAACTACGGCCTTATTACGCCAAATGTATAGTGATATGAATTGGTATGCTCAAGGAAAATCTGATACCAAAGACCGTTCTTTAGAGGCCTTGATTGCGAATAAAAATCTAGTGCAAATTTTTGAAGCTAAAGATAGAGGTAATGATTTACTAGCCGATCAAATTGGCGATGCATATGGCATACAATATGCTATAGTTGCCGGCGGTGATGAATACGAAAACATGGCCGAAATAAAAGCTACAGGTGCAAAATATATTCTGCCTTTAAATTTTCCAGACGCTTATGATGTTTCTAATCCTTACCAAGCAGGTTATGTTTCTTTAGAAGACATGCGTAATTGGAACCAAGCTCCTTTGAATCCTAAAATGATGGCGGATAACGGGATTTCTTTTTCTATTACGATGCACGATTCAAAATCTGCCGCAAAGTTCAAAGAAAATTTAATGAAAGCTATCACCTACGGCCTTTCAAAAACAAAAGCCTTGGAAGCCCTAACTACCGTACCCGCGGCCATCTTAGGCAAAAGTTCTAAAATTGGAACCTTACAAGCGGGTAGCTATGCAAATTTTTTAATTACTTCTGGTGATGTGTTTGAAAAAAGCACCACCTTATATGAAAACTGGGTACAAGGAAATAAGACCATTGTTAATGACATCAATGTAAAAGATATTAGAGGTGATTACTCTTTATACACGGACGGAGCCACATTTAAAATTTCTATAAGTGGAGAACCTAGCAAACCTAAGGTTGAGATTAAGCAAGACACCTTAAAACTTACCTCTAAAATTAGTTATGCTAATGATTGGTTAGATTTATCTTTTTCTACCGATGAAGGTGATAAAGTATATCGTATGACTGGTTTGGTAACAGAATCAGATGAATTATCAGGTAGATTAATTTTACCAAACGGAAAAGAATCTTTTTTTAAGGCTGATAAATTAAAAGGCTTTGAGGAAAAAGAGAAAGATGAAAAAGACAAAAAGGCTCCTAAAATTATGCCGATCACTTATCCTAATATTGGATACGGTTACACATCAATTCCTCAGCAAGAAACTACTTTATTTAAAAATGCGACGGTGTGGACTGGCGAAGAAGCTGGTGTTCTGAAAAATACGGATGTCTTAGTGAAAAATGGAAAGATCACTAAAATAGGAACCAACCTAAATGCCGGTAGCGCTAAAGTTGTAGATGCTACAGGAAAGCATTTAACTGCAGGGATTATAGATGAGCATACCCACATTGCGCTCTTAGATGTAAATGAAGCAGGACAAAATTCTTCTGCAGAAGTGACAATGGAAGATGTTGTAAACATAGAAGACATGAACATTTACCGCAATTTGGCTGGTGGCGTAACCTCTGGTCAGTTGTTACATGGTTCTGCAAACCCTATTGGAGGAAGATCTGCTATCATTAAATTAAAATGGGGAGAATCTGCAAAAAATATGATTTATGACAACAGTCCTAAATTTATCAAATTTGCTTTGGGTGAAAATGTAAAACAATCTAATTGGGGTAGTTTTAGTCGTTTTCCACAAACAAGAATGGGGGTTGAACAAGTGTACATGAATTATTTCCAAAGAGGTAAGGAATATGATGCTTTAAAGAAAAGTGGCAAACCTTATCGCTATGATCAAGAACTAGAAGTAATTGCAGAAATTTTAAACGGAGAACGTTTTATTAGCTGCCACTCATATGTACAAAGTGAGATAAATATGCTAATGAAAGTTGCTGATAAATTCAACTTTAGAATAAACACCTTCACACATATTTTAGAAGGTTATAAAGTAGCAGACAAAATGAAAGAACATGGCGTTGGCGCTTCTACTTTTAGTGATTGGTGGGCGTACAAATATGAAGTAAATGATGCTATACCTTACAATGCGGCTATTATGCATAGTCAAGGAATTACGGTGGCTATTAATAGTGATGATCGTGAAATGTCTCGTAGATTAAACCAAGAAGCTGGTAAAATTGTAAAATATGGTGGTGTTTCTGAGGAGGAAGCTTGGAAGATGGTCACCATCAACCCAGCTAAACTATTACACCTAGATGATAGAACCGGAAGTATAAAAGTAGGCAAAGATGCGGATTTGGTCTTATGGTCTGATCACCCTTTATCAATGTATGCTAAATCTGAAAAGACAATGGTAGATGGTGCTGTATATTTTGATTTAGAGAAAGATAAATTACAGAGAGACGCTATTGCAAAAGAACGCAATGAATTAATAAATATGATGCTTCAAGAAAAAGAAAGTGGTAAACCAACACGGAAGCCTATGAAAAAAGACAAAGAGGAATTTCATTGTGATAGTTTATAATAGGTTTGTATTGTGATGTGTACTTGTTACTAAGTAAAAGGGGAACAAGACAACATCTAAAAGTACTACCTATAAAACATAAATTTTAAAAATACAGAAATGAAAAAAATAATATATATACTCGCATTAGTATGTGCCACTACACTCACCTATGCACAACAGACGCCTGCTCCTGCGCAGACAGAAGCGATTACTATTGAAGGTGCTATTGCACATTTAGGAAATGGAAAAGTAATAGAAAACTCCCTTTTAATGTTTGAAGGAGGTAAAATCACATTTGTTGGTGATGCCAAAATGAGAATTGCCAGAAAAGGAACCATCATTAATGCTACAGGAAAGCATGTGTACCCAGGGATCATTGCTCCCGCTAAATCTTTAGGTTTGGTAGAAGTCGATGCCGTACGCGCAAGTGATGACCAAGATGAATTGGGTGATATGATTCCACACATCCGTAGTTTAATTGCGTACAATGCAGAATCTAAAGTGGTAGAAAGTATGCGCCCAAATGGTGTGCTGCTTGGACAAATAGCACCACAAGGAGGTCGTATTTCCGGAACCTCATCTATTGTACAATTTGATGCCTGGAACTGGGAAGATGCTGCTGTGAAAGTAGATGACGGTATTCATATGAATTGGCCAAATTCTTTTAAACAAGGTCGCTGGTGGATGGGCGAAGAACGTGGATATAAGCCAAATGATAAGTATGCAGAAGAATTAGATGAAATTACTAGCTTCTTTAAAAACTCTATGGCTTATGGTAAAGCAGCAGCTCCAGAAATGAACTTAGCCTTTAAAGCTATGGCTGGTTTATTTGATGGCAGCCAGAAGTTATACATCTATACCGATGGTGAAAAAGAAATTATTGATGCCGTTACTTTAGCAAAAGCGAACGGTGTTAAAGAAATAGTTATTGTTGGCGGATACCAAGCATATAAGATTACAGATTTCTTAAAAGAAAATAATATTGCTGTGCTTATCAACTTCACACATAACAATCCTAATTTTGAAGATGATGATTATGATTTACCCTATAAGAATCCTAAATTACTATTTGATGCGGGTATTTTAGTAGGTATTCAAAATGCTTCCGCAGCTAATTTTCAAACAAGAAACCTCCCTTTTTATGCTGGGCAAACTGTAGGTCAAGGTTTAGACAAGGAAGCTGCACTACAACTAATTACCGGAAACAATGCTAAAATTTTAGGTATTGATGCTGATTATGGAACTTTAGAAGTAGGTAAAAGTGCAACACTCTTCATTTCTGAAGGAGATGCTCTTGATACCAGAAGCAACCAATTAAGCCATGCTTATATTGATGGTCGTAATCTATCATTAGAGACGCACCAAACGGAGCTTTGGAAAAGATACATGGGAAAATACGAAGGCCAGAAATAATCTTCGCTATCCCATAATTTACAAAAGCGTCTAGATAGTTCTAGACGCTTTTTCTATTTTATTTGGAAGGTATGAAATGAACTTGTACTCCTTTTTCATAGTTGGCCTCTCCTGGAGGTAAACAAACAAAACCATCTATCTCTGCTAAGGAAGTTAAATCTCCTGATCCATTATTTGTGACAGTTTTAGCCAATAAGGTTGCACCATCCCATTCTAAAACTGCAGGAATATATAGGGTAAGAATCGGATGTTTCTCTACATCGTTCTTCAAAACAACAAAACGATCTCTAACACCCAATCCCATAGAGTTTTTCAACCATGGAGAAAAATACACACAATAATTAGAAAACGTAGAAACAGGATTCCCGGGAAAAGAAAAGACGATAGCATTATATTCTTCATGAACACCAAACCAAAAAGGTTTCCCTGGGCGCTGTAGTACTTTATGAAAAACTTTCTCAACCCCTAGTTCATCCATAACTTCAGGAATAAAATCAAATTTCCCTTTAGAAACGCCACCACTTAAAAGCAATATATCATACTCTTTTAGTGCTTTTAAAACAGCCGCCTGTATAACCTCTTTGTTATCATTTAAATGTAAATGTGTTGCAGTAATATTTTCTCTCTGTAAAGCTGCTTTTAAAGACAATACGTTGGAAGTGCGGATTTGATGTGGCTTGGGAATTTCTGTAACAGGAACCAACTCATCTCCCGTAGAAATAACACATACAGAAGGTGTCTTTTGTACGACTACAGAAACTTTACCTACTGAGGCTAAGATACCTATCTCAGCTGGAGAAATTCTTATACCTTTTTCTAATAAAACAGTCCCCTCTTTCTTATCACTTCCTTGAAGATGTATATTTTGGCCTTTTACCGGCTCCGTATGCACTGTAGCATAACCATCCTTAATCTCTATATCTTCATACATGACAATCGTATCTGCATACGCTGGAACTACTGCCCCTGTCATAATTTCTAAACAAGACTTTGGATTCTCTAATTTCTGTTGCGCTAAACCTGCACCAATAACACCCTCAATTTTAAATACTTGC